>CALARN010000156.1 GCA_937889205.1 uncultured bacterium | reverse complement strand
GGGATTTTTCTTTTCCTGCTTATGAGAAATATATCTCAGAAACTTTGACTCAAGCTAATGGGCTAACTGAAATTATAACTAGCGAAGCCCCTTCGTTAGCCAACGAAGAAGTTATCCTTTCCTTATCCCAGCAATTTTTAATGTATGGTGCTTGCTTAAATGGAGGTAAAACAACTTCAAATTCTTTACGGGGCTTTGTTTCTAATCTTAGGGCCAATGGCCCAGAAAATGAGCCTGATGTTTTAGAAAATATTTTCAAATTTAGTTTGAAGCCTCACGATAAGTCTTTAAATTATTCTCCATATGAAATTGTAAAAACTGGAATAAGCAAATTGAATCCTGCTCTAATTAAAGCTCTCAGTATATATTGGGGCCTTATTCCTTCTGAGGGTGGCGTAGAACAAACAGGTAGAGACATGTTGAATATTGATAGGCATTTATTATTTGATTATGCCACAGAGGCAAAAGAAGCTATCGAGAGGTTGGTAATGCAAGGTCGCATTGAAAAATTTCCACCAAACAGGCGAAGTGTTAAAGATGTTCTAAGTGAGCTGATTTCATTGGAAGTGCCTAGAACAGGCGCAGGTAGGATATTATTTGGGGCGAATAGAATCGAAATTGCTCAACAGTTTGCGGCAACAAACCCCGAAGGAGCAGATATATCTCCTTTATGTAGATCGGTTATTCGATTTCTAGGACAGCAATTGACTAACAATCGATTTCCCACTATGGAAGAAATATCTGCAAATTTAGAAATTACTATGGGCGATGTAAACAATGCTGTAACAAGGATTTTAGCTTTAAAAAGCGCAAGAGAAAGTGGTGCTACGCTCTCTTTAAATACAACAAGTGGTCAAATTAGACCAAATGGCAATAGAGATAGACTTATTAAATGGGGGCAAGCTAATCCTGTAGCTTTATTTACACTTTTAGAAACTCTAGATCCCAATTCAAGAGAAGCTTTTGAATTATTGGTTAGGCAAAACGAAGCTGGATATTATTTAGATATTGCGCAAATAACTGAACATTGGCAATTGACTCATCCTGAAAATAAATCAGGATTTATGGCAGATTATTGGGCAAAAAAACTGTGGGGGATGGTGCCTCAAGAAGGGCAATCTCAGCAATCATCAACTATTCAAGTTCCAATACCTAAAGTTTGTACAACTCAAAAGCCGGTAAATATTTCATCTAAACATCGAATTGAGCAAGGCATTACAGTGATGCCAATAAATGTAATAGCCATGAATAAAAGATTTTTACAAATGATAGGTATTGGGAAGACTATTATTCCACCCAGTTTTGCTAAAAGAGCAAGCGAGATTGAGTTTTGGTGTGAAATTGTCCCGAAGCAAATAAAAGAACGCTATCCTAATAAAAGAGATTTGTATGATTGTGGAATTGGCATTTTGCCGGATGGTCTTTTTGTTGATAGGCTTATTGTAGAAGCGGTTGGGTGGCTTTTGAGTGATTACTCTGAAAAAGACCTTGCTCTTAACTTATCTGTAGATCAGGAAGTTATAGATGTTAGAATAGATATAATTCATCACTTATTAGAGCAGTGTAAATTAAAAGGTATTAAATACACTGAGCTAGTGGCTACATATGAAAAGATGATAATAAGGCAACCTTTACAGGAGCTTACAGGGGAAGGTGAAAAATTACGAATATATTCTACTAAAGAGTCATTGGTAATTTAGGGGAAGATTTACTATTTAGTAATTCGAGATAGTATTCAAATTGTATAAGGTTAACTCAAGTAATTTATATAAAATCATGAGTA
This sequence comes from uncultured bacterium, assembly GCA_937889205.1. GTDB lineage: Bacteria > Patescibacteriota > Dojkabacteria > B142 > OLB20 > CALARN01. The sequence goes on along the minus strand of CALARN010000156.1, from coordinate 6,709 downwards.
ATAGGCTTCAATTTTCAATGAATATTGAGGTCTTTGAGCAATCGGTCGAGGGGTATTGGTTTAATAAGATATGTAACTGATAATAAGCCCTTGAAAAGGGCGTAAAAAAGAGGCCTATAAAAGCCTCTTTTTGAATATAATCCTAAATTAGAAACGACTAGGTTTTGAACTAATAGCTCTATTGCTTGCTTTTAAGCCTGCAAATTGATTTCTAGGAGTGGTAACAACATTGGCAGTATTTTTATGATGATATGGTACAGAAGCCGTACCGGGGTACTTACTAATGCTACCGTCAGGCATTTTCGTATAACATACTTGCAGTCCTGTGCCTGCGGCTTCTTGCTCAGCAATGAACGGATAATCGCTGTCAGGGTAGCCATTAATTATCTTTTTACCTGATAAAATCCCTAGTTGACTAACTTTTTTTCTGTCATACACAGAGTATGCACCTAAAGGGTCGATATCTGCACCATCATTCATCAATTGGTAATATTCGTATGTGGTCAGCACTTGGTGACAAATTTCAGTTGGCATTATTACTGATTCTTCAGTAGCCGTTGGTAAAGGCTCTGGGAGTATTGGTAATGTGCTTTCGGGTTTCTTTGTGGCGGTAGCTTCGGCTGAATTGTTGCCGTTTTCTCTCACAGCGCAGCCTGATAGTAATGCTCCTATCATTGAGACAGCTAAACCAGCATACACAACGACTTGTCTAGGTGATAATTTGTTTCGATTATGCATTGTAGATATAATTAATATATAGATATTATAAACTATAGGGCATCTAAATGCAATAGCGTATATTTTTTTTGTAATCATAGGATTTTTATCTCGTTCACGTGTTACAGAGAATTGTAATTCTCTTTTTTATATTTATTTTAACCTATTCAACTATGTGTGGAATCTTTGGATACATTGGCAAAAGAGATGCTGCCGCTACTATTATTGATGGACTTAAAAGACTGGAATATCGTGGATATGACTCTTGGGGAGTGGCTGTTGTGGATTCGGGAAAGATTGGAGTATCTAAGAAGATTGGAGCTATTGGGGATTTAGAGGCAATTAAAGATCTACCCAAATCTCATATAGGTATCGGGCATACAAGATGGGCTACCCATGGTGGTGTTACTAATGTAAATGCTCATCCCCACTACTCTTCTGATAAGTCTTTTGTGGTTGCGCAAAATGGGATAGTTGAAAATTACCAAGAGATAAAGAAATTTTTAATCAAGAAAGGCTATAAGTTTGAATCTCAAACTGATACTGAGGTAATTGTGAGACTGATTGAAGAAAAGCTAAAATATGAGCATGATTTCTTTAAGGCCATTAGATCGGCCTTTTTAGATCTTGAGGGTAGAAATACAATTATAGTGCTTACTACAGAGGGTGATCATATTATTGCTGTTAGAAACGGTTCTCCTTTAGTTATTGGGAAGGGTAAAGACGAAGTATTCTTTGCTTCAGATACACTTTCATTTGCAGATAAAACAAATAGAGTGATTTACGTAAATAACTATGAGATGGTTGAATATGACGAAGGAGAAATAAATTTGTTTGATGTGAAGACTGGCAAGAAATTAAAATATTCGGTAGCGACACTTGAACAAGAAGATTTTAGTATTGCTAAAGAAGGTTATGACCATTTTATGATCAAAGAGATTGTAGAACAGAGATATACCATTAAAGAAGCCGTTCAATATACTGAGGATGAGCTAAAGCCTTTGGTAGATGCAGTTAAGAAAGCTCGTAGGGTATACACTGTTGGTGCTGGTACAGCTAGTTTTGCTGCTAGTCAGATAGCATATTTCTTGAGAATGTATGCGGGTATCCCTGCTCAAGACTTAAAGTCATACGAGATGGAGAGCTTCGTTAGTCAATTTTCTGAAAAAGATTTAGTTATTGCAATCTCGCAGAGTGGTGAAACAGCAGATACAATTGAAGCGGTTGAGTTTGCTAAGAATAAAGGGGCAAACATTGCCAGTTTAGTGAATATGTTAGGCTCAACCCTAACAAGAATAAGTGATTATCCATATTTTTCACGATCGGGCCCAGAAATTTGTGTGGCTTCTACGAAAGCTTTCACTGCTCAGGTTTCTTGGGGATACTTACTTGCAATGAGTATTATTGGTAAGCATCAGGCTGCTCGTAAAGAAATTTCTCAAGTAGCTAGTGCTATTGAAAACTATTTCTCCCCTACTCTGTTTGAGCATATAAAGAAGATAGCAAAGAAAATTGCTAAACATGAGCATTTTTTTGTACTGGGTAAGGGGCAAAATTACAGCGTAGCCTTAGAAGGTGCTTTGAAGGTCAAAGAGATAACGTATAAGCATTTTGAAGGATTTGCGGCCGGTGAGCTGAAGCATGGTGTAATTGCCTTGATTGAGAAAGGTACTCCTGTATTTGCTATCATTTCTGAGGATGGTAATAAAAACGATATGCTTTCTGCAGTTGCAGAAGTTAAAGCAAGAGGAGCTTGGACTGTAGCTATCGCTAAAGAAAACAATGAGATGTTTGATGAGTTTATTAAAACCCCAGAAGCAGGTCTAGCAGATAGTATAGTTAATGTTATTCCGTTTCAATTATTGTCATATTTCTTGGGTGTTCACCTAGATAGAAGCCCAGATAAACCAAGAAACCTTGCTAAAAGCGTCACAGTAAAATAGAATAATTTAACTAACTAAAAAATCACAAAAATGAAAGTTAAAAAACTATTCCGTGAGACAGATGGTGTTAGAGGAAAAGCTAATTATTCTCCACTTGATGTACAGACGGTTGTTAAATTTGGACAAGCATTAGCTGAGTATTTGAAGCAAAAAACCACCAAAAACCCCAATCGAGATTATAAAGTAATTATTGGTAAAGATACCCGCAGATCAGGATACATGCTAGAACAAGCGCTAACCTCAGGATTTTTAAGTAGAGGTGTGGATGTAATGACTGTCGGCCCAATGCCTACTCCAGCAATTTCACATCTTGTGAAAAGCTTTGCGCTAGACATGGGAGTTATGATTACAGCGTCACATAATCCTTATTATGATAACGGTATTAAGGTGTTTAACCCCGAAGGCCACAAGCTTTCTGATGAGCAAGAATTAGAGATAGAAGATATATTTTTTAATAATGGCTTTGAAGGGATAGATCAAATTGGTAGGGCAAAGAGAATTGAAGACGTATCGGGTAGATATATCGAATATATAAAATCAGCCGTTGATAATCCTTCTCTTGCCGGATTGAAAATTGTGGTAGATTGCGCTAATGGGGCGGCATATAAAACTGCTCCTACCGTTTTCCAAGAACTTGGGGCTCAAGTGATAGTTATTGGCAATGAGCCTAATGGTTACAATATCAATGTCGATTGTGGTTCTTTACATCCAGAGGCTGTGAGGGCGACAGTAATTAAAGAAAAAGCTGACTTAGGTATAGCGCTTGATGGCGATGCTGATAGAGTAATTATGATTGATGAAAAAGGCAACGTTATTGACGGTGACTATATTACCGCCTTAGTAGCAGTATATTTAAAAGAACAGGGTCAATTAAGAAAAGATACTGTCGTTTATACCCAATACAGTAATTTGGCATTAGACAAGCAGTTAGCTAAACATAATATTAAAGTAAAAAAGGTAATAAATGGTGATCGAGCCATTTCTAAAATGTGTCGTGAAGAGGGTTTAAACTTTGGTGGTGAGCAAACGGGACACTTTATCTTCTTTGATTACTCAGACACTGGTGATGGCACTATGACTGCATTGCAGGTGTTAAAAATTATTAAGGAGACCGGTAAAAAACTGTCTCAGTTAGCTTATAGATGGGAAAAGTATCCACAAAAGACTTTCAATGTTGAGATTAAGAAAAAAACACCATTAGAAGATATTGAAAGCTTACAAAAAGCTGTGCATAAATGGGAATTAAAATTTAAAGAAGAAGGTAGAGTATTCATGCGCTACTCTGGTACTGAGAATTTATTAAGAATAATGGTGGAGGCTCGTTCGCTAGAAGATGTTGATGCTGCCGGTTACGAATTTGTAGATATTGCTAAACAAGAACTTTGTTAGAATAATAAAATGATAAGTGATTTTTTTGATGATTTTGCCGTTCCTGACTTTCTTCAAAAGGAGTTCGAGAAAGATGAATGGTATTTATTAATTGCAAATTTAAAGAGTATCTTAGATAAACAGCTAAAAGAGAACATAGTGTTTAGTGATGCGAAGAACCTTTCAATAAATGGAAAAGTATATATTGGTAAAGGGTGCACTATTGGAGAGAATGTAGTTATTGATGGTCCAGTATATATCGCAGATAATGTTGAAATTGGCCCTGCTGCGTATATTCGGGCTGGAAGTGTAATAAGTGAACATTGTTCTGTAGGGCATGCTGCAGAAGTAAAAAACACAGTAATGATGAGTGGCTCAAAGGTGGCTAATCATGTATTTCTCGGCGATAGTATTATTGGTAAAGATGCTAGGCTTGGTGGGCATTGTGAGACGGCAAACAGAAAATTTAGCCAAGAAATAATCGACTTTATATATAAAGACAACAAATTACATACCGGTTTAGATAAACTTGGTTTGATATTAGGTGAAGGCTCAAGGCTTGGGGGTGGAGTATTTACATCTCCCGGAACAATGATAGGGAAAAATACTTTTGTAAGCACTATGGCATCAGTTGGGGGATACATTCCAGCTAATATGTTTGTAAAAAATGAGAATTCGGTTAAAATTGTAGCTAATAATTTTACTGGTGAATTAAAACATACTAATTTATTTGAAAGGGCATAATATAATAAATATATAACATGAAAATCAATAAAGCCATTATTCTTGCTGCTGGTTACGGAACGAGATTCTTGCCAATTACTAAGACTATTCAAAAAGAGATGCTGCCACTACTTCAGCGACCTTGGATTGATTATGTTGTAGATGATTGTATAAAAGCAGGCGTGACAGATATTATCTTTGTTGTTAAAGAGCAAGACACTCAGATTCGTCATTATTACTCTGAAGATGGCTATACAAAAAGATATTTGGAACGGATGAATAAGTCTGATAAATATATTCAGATAGCGGATTTACATACTAAAGCAAGATTCACATTTGTTGAACAAACAGAGCAAGATAAATATGGGACTGCTGTCCCAGTATTACTAGCAAAAAAGCATGTAATTAATGAAGATGCCTTTTTAGTTATTGGTGGAGATGATTATTTTTACAACTCAGATGGTACCTCTGAAGTTGCAAATATGATAGACACCTTCAATAAAAGTAATGCTTCAGGTCTTGTTACTTGTATTAATGTACCTAAAAGTTTAATTGGTAAATATGGAATTGCTGATTATCGTGAAGAAGATGGCTATAAATTCTTGATAAAGCAGGTTGAAAAACCAGAGCCAGATGAGATTAACTCTACACTTGCTACTATAAGTAAATATATATTTACCCCTAAGTTGTATGATTACTTGGAAGGGCAAGAATTAGATAAAAAATCCGGCGAGTTATATATCACAACAGCTTATGCAAAATATGCGCAAGATTATAATGTTGTACTTCATTCACCTACTGGCAGATATTTGGATAGCGGTTACCTACTTGGCTGGTTGAAATCAAATCTAACAATGGCCAAAGAAGATCCAGAGCTCTGGAAAGAAGTGAAAGATTTTATAAATGCTATTTAAATGCAAAAGAAAAATGCACTTCCTAAAGGATACTTAGCAAAACTAGCTAAGGTTGTTAACCCAGCCTTGATTGAAATGGGCGCGAAGATTAGAGAGTATTTTAATAATTCTGCAACTATAGCTGTTTCATATAAGAAAACGAATATTGAATTAGATGTTCAGACCAATGTTGATGCTGAAGTGGAATTGTATCTTTATGAAGTTATTCATAAGAAGTTTCCTGAGATTGGTTTCCAGCTAGAAGAACATGCACAACTAAATGATTTATCTAAAGAAATAGTCTGTGCTATTGATCCGGTTGATGGTACGAGAAATTTTTCAAGGCAATTACCAAATTTTGTTTGTCAAATTGGCTTTTCTTATCAAGGAAAGGCTGTCGCAGGGCATATTATTGATCCAATCTCTAATAGATTATATTTTGGCTCTCAAGAACAGCCTGCAACTCTGAATAATAAATCCATACGAGTAAGCGAAATTACAGATTTAGATCTGGCTTGTATTAGTGCTCAGGTTACAACTAGAAGAAGTCATTGGCTTGAAGAGCAAGAAAGAATTGCAGAGATATATTCAAAACTGTTAATAAAAGTTGCCAAAATTAGGAATTTTGGTACTACCGGTTGGCATTTAGCAAATATTGCTGCGGGCAATCTAGAAGCTGGTGCTTGGCTAACTACAGAAAATGCTTATGATGTTGTTGCCGGGATTGCATTGGTAGAAGCTGCTGGTGGATTAGTTGAGCAATTTGAAATAGAGCAATTAATGGGCAAGCGAATGGTTGCCGGAAATCCTGAATTGGTTAGGAAACTTAAAGAGTTATTGCTTAGCTAGTTGATGTTTTAACCATTGACCTGTATAGCTTTTTTCTACTGAAGCAACTTCTAATGGTGAACCGGTGGCAATGATTTCGCCTCCTTTATCTCCACCTTCTGGCCCAAGATCAATTATCCAGTCGGCTGTCTTAATTAAATCCATATTGTGTTCGATAACGACAACAGTGTTACCTTTCATTACCAAGCTATGAAGCACTACTAAGAGCTTTTCTAG
>CALARN010000155.1 GCA_937889205.1 uncultured bacterium | reverse complement strand
CGACTCGGTACTATTGGTGCTCTTGCTTCATTAGATAGGGTTGAGTTAGCTGAGTGGAGCAAGCAAGAAGCTATCGAACTTCAATATATTAAAGATTATGCTAAGAAGCTAGAAAGCGTTAGTCTTTAAGATGTAGGTAAAATGTATAGATACCCTGTGCGCAGTTATTCTTTGTTTCACATACTTTACGCCAAAATCCTCCAGCATAGTCGCCTCCACGATACATCCAGCCATCATGAGCGGCATAAATGTATGCATGTGTATTTGGTGAAGCTATATCTATAGCGTCATGCCATTTACCCCAACGCCAGCCATAAGCACTAGTATAATTGAATGTGCCCGGTAGTGGCCAAGCAAGTGTCCCATTACCTCCGCAATTACTAAACTTGCCAGACGGTAGTAAAGAGCAAGGATTAACTGATTGATTATTCACCTTGGTTGCAAAATGAAGATGCGCGCCACCTGGTCCTTTTGGAATTACATAACCTGAGTAGCCTTGTTGACCAATAATTGTGCCTTTGGTTACATAAACGCCATTTCCAAGATTTTGTATTTGATTAAAAAGATCTTGTTCAATTTTGTGTTGTAAGGCTAAAGTCTTTTGTTCTTCTTCTGTAAAGATGTTTATTGAGTCGGTATTTTGAGCAATACGACTCATGCTCTCGTTCCTTTTTGCATTAAAATATGCTCTTTGTTGATCTAGTTCGCTTTGGGTCTTAGTTAAAGCAATCTTTTCTTCATCAAGCCTTAGTTGATCGGCGACAACTTGTAACTTACTAGCTTCTAACTCGCTTCGTTTAGTTTGTAATTCCAGTCGTTTATTCGAAAGTGATGTAAGCATAGTATTTGTTTCTTTTTGAAAAGAATTTTGATACACACTATATTTAATGAAATCTGTTCCAGCTTGATTAATGAAGACATCAAACTGTGAAAAAGTCTTTTCTGCAATATAGATATCTACCATGCGTTGATCTGTTTCAATTTCAAGTACCTCAATTTCATTTTCAGCTTTTATGATTTCTTGACTGGTTACTTCTATATTTTCAGTAAGAATAACTATTTGCAGGTTTAATTCTTGAATAATCAATTCTTTCTCGGCAATCTGGTTGTCTAAAAGCTCAATTTGACTTTTTAGACGCATAATTTCTGCGGTGAGCTGGTCACTACTCTTTTTGTCTGAGTTTATTTGGTTTTGGATGGTATTTTTCTGATTACGAATCTCCGCCAATTTTCTTTGTACTTCAGCTAAATCTTCAACTAAACCAGCTTGGACTGGTATTTGGCTAGCTAAGAATATAAAACCAACAATTACCATACTGATTGCGTTTGAGATTTTTTTGAATGCATTTATGTTCATCAGTTGACCTTTCTTAATATAGTTTAGCTGATATATTTCTTTATTGCTACTATACTGTTAAATGAGCCGACTAAAGCACCGGCTAATAGTGTGCTTAAGAATAATCCAATATAATGTAATGCTTCTAGCTTAGGCCAATTTAGGCTTCCTAACATGCTAATAACAAAATTTACAGCCGCAGAATCTCTATTGATGACAAAAAAAACGAAGTAAATTATGAAAATGATTGAACTTGAAATAAAAGCCCCTACAGCACCGTAAAACGCCCCTTCGAAGATAAAAGGGGAACGAATAAACCAAAGACTACCACCTACTAGTTGCATAATTCCAATCTCTTCAGATCTAGAGAAAGTTCTAAACTCAACTGTGAGCAAGGTAAAGAAGAAAATAACCACTAATAGAAGTCCTACAATAATTCCACCGGCCAGTCTTAGCCAATAAAATAGTGTCTTGATCATGTCAATTGACTCTTTGCTAAAGCGAACATCGTAAATATTTTCGTTACTTTCTTTGGCAAGTGAGAGTATTTCAATTATCTTATCTGCGTCTTCTATTGTATGAAGTCTAATACCTAAACTTGGAGGGAGTACATTGTTTCTAATATTTTGAGCTAGTTGTGGATCTTTTTTTTCTTGTACTTCTTTAAATTCTGAAATTGCCCCTTGTTCATCTGTATATTCGATATGATACACCTCAGGCATTGCTAGAAGTTCATCATTCATTGCTTTGATTTCAGATTCAGCAGTCCCTGCATTAAAAAAAACATAAATATGTGATTGATTCTCTATTGACTGAAGAAAAAGATTTGAAAGAAAAGCTAAGAATAAAAAAATTGTTGTAATAAAGAAAGCTAGTGTCATCACCATTACTGATGCCCAAGCTAACCAGCCACTTCTGCGGATTTGCTTGAAAGTATTACCTAGTGCTCTTTTAAAAGTTGTAAACATTATGTATTATCTGAACTAATATATTTTTTAATTGCTTTGGCTAATTCTTTTAGCTCTTTTGCTGATAATTTGTCTTGTTCTTTTAACTCTTCAACCCCTCTTTCGACAATTTGGTCTAGCGTTTCATAGCCTAGTTCTTGTAGCTTGGCTTTTAGTTTTTCAGGTAAATCAATATCTGCAATGGCAACTTCAATTTCGGCAGTTATTGTAGGGGCAATTTCTTCTTCGCTGATTTCGGCATCCTCAACTTCTTCAGTTATCGGCTCATCAACCATTTCTGCAGTAAAGCTTTGTTCTTCAGGGACTCTTTTCTTTTTGGTGCTAAAAGATATTTTTTTATTTGATTTAAGTTTGGGTTTTTCTTCTTTAGTAATAATCTTGATTTCTGAATCAAGCTCAACACTTTCTGGTTTTGCTACTACTATCTTCTCCTGTTTTACAGGATTATTAGCGGAATTGATAATTTTAAGACTAAACTCATCAATGTCATCATAACTACCCTTAAAATCATCTCGAATTATGCTTCCGTTTTGTAATCTAATCACTCTTTTATGCATTGAGTTGACAATATCTGAGCCATGAGTTGACATGATAACTGTCGTTCCCCAGTTGTTAATTTTATAAAGTATTTGTGCAATATCCCAAGCTGATTCAGGGTCAAGGTTTCCGGTAGGTTCGTCGGCAATCAGAAGTCTAGGATTGTTTGACATCGCTCTAGCAATTGCTACTCTTTGTTTCTCTCCGCCGGATAACTGATAAGGGAATGAGTTTGCCCTATGTGAAAGACCCACAATATCTAGTAAATAAGGAACATTCTCTTTGATTTCACTGTCAGGCTTACCTGCTGCTTCCATCGCGAAGGCAATATTTTCGTATGCGCTTAATTCATTAATTAGTTTAAAATCTTGAAAAATGACGCCTATCCTTCTTCTTAACTGATAGACTTTGTTGCGATTAAAACCTGTAATATCTTCGTCTTCAAAAAATATTTTTCCCGCTGAAGGAGTTTCTTCTCTAATCAATAGTCGAATAATTGATGTTTTACCTGATCCGGAAGGACCAACTAAAAATACAAATTCACCCTCTTGTATTTCAAAAGAAATATCTTGTAGTGAAAAGATTTGATCGTCAAAATTTTTGGATACAGCTAAAAATTGAATCATAAATTTATAGTCATAGTGTAAGCATTAATAGTGTATAGAAAAATACAGTTTAATGCAATTCTAATTATTCTTTGTTATAGTGTATCAGCTTATTTAATCAACGTTTACTCATGAATGAAATTAATTTAAATACTTCAAGTGTTCAAAACGCACAACCAGTAAGGCAAAAGAAAAGCAGGCTGTGGTTGGTATTGTTGATCTTTGCATTGGTTCTACTTTGTTGTGCGGTATCTGTATTCTTAATATATGCCGTATCATTGGTAGATGAATCAGGTTACGCTAGTATTAGT
>CALARN010000154.1 GCA_937889205.1 uncultured bacterium | reverse complement strand
ATCATAGTAACCCGCTGAAAGTGCATAGGCACCCGTCATACTGCGTTGTTTGGCTTCATTACCAAATCCCTCTCCACGATTATTCATTATTTGCTCAATGATATTATCAGCATATTTATCTGAAATGTATCCGTAGCGAATACCGTCTATTCTTGCAAGATTTGATGATACTTCAGAGCGACAAATGACTGTATAGACTGCCATAGCATATTTTGGATCAAGCAAATCGATGTCTACAATCTCAGCACCCAATTTCTCATATTGTTTAATTACTTCTAGCACTTTCTCCACCATTTCTTGATCTATGTTTTTATCAAGAAACTGCTTTGGTAAACCTAATTTTAACTTTGTATTTTTATTAGACAAATTTTGTAAATACTTAGTTGCCTTTTCTGGTATTGAAGTAGCATCATGCTTATCTTGACCAGATATAATATCTGCCACAATACACATATCTTCTACACTATTACCTAGTATGCCGGGTCGATCAAGTGAAGACCCCATCGCAATCACGCCATATCGTGAGAATCTACCATAGGTAGGAGCAAATCCATATAAACCACACCAAGCTGCTGGTCCTCTCACTGAACCAGCTGTTTCAGAGCCAATTGAATAGGCTACCATATCGGCTGCTACAGCTGCCGCTGAACCACCTGAAGACCCACCCGGAACAGTTTCAAGATTATATGGGTTTTTTGTCACCCCAAAATCTGAGGTTTCTGTTGATGAACCATGTGCAAAGGCATCCATATTAGTTTTACCAAGAAAGATAGCATCGTTGTCTAATAGTCTTTGTGTAACTGTGGCATTGTAAGGTGAGATGTAATTTTCTAGTATTTTCGAACTAGCGGTTGTGGCAGTATCTTTCCAATTAAAGTTATCTTTTAATCCAGCAGGAATACCAGCAATCAATGAAATTTTGTCACCTTTACTAATCTTATCATCTACTATTTTGGCTGCTGCCAAAGCTTGCGTTTCTGTTAAATTTACAAAAGCATTAATAGCTTCTTCTTTAGCCTTAATATTCGCTAAATAGCTTTGTGTAAGTTCAGTAGCAGAATACTTCTTGGCAAGTAAGTCTTTGTTTAGTTTTTTAATCGTCTGTTTATTAGTTGCTATCATGTGCTTAATTTATAACTCGATTAACTACAAAATAATTATTTTCAAGATTACCTTTGTTAGGATACTCATTAATATCTAATCCTGGCTCTACTTCATCTTCAGCTAGTACGTTTTCTAATCCATGGGTCTGAGAGGTTTCTTTTGTATCATCTGTGTTCAATTGTTGCAAAACATCAACTGATGGTAATACCACATTTAATTGCTCTTGATAATGTTGAATCTCTTCTTCACTCATGCTTAATTTAATCAAATTTGCAATCTTCTTTACGTCAGCTTGACTTAGTTTTGCCATAATGAAAAATATATAATATGTAGTAATTGTAATACTTGAAAGCGCAAACTGCAATTACTTTTCAATAGCAATGTCATCTATGCTAGAATAAATAATTGATTATTTTCACTTATGCAAAATCTTAAATTTATATCTTGGAATGTAAACGGGATTAGAGCTGCTTCAAAAAAGGGACTATTTGAGTTTTTTAAAAAAGAAAACCCAGATTTTTTATGCTTACAAGAGACTAAGGCTCATGAAGATCAGCTTTCATTTGAGTTTAAAGTGTTTGATGATTACTCATCATATTTTGTTTCTGGAGAGCGCAAAGGGTATAGCGGCGTGGTTACATATGCCAAGAATTCGCCCTTGAGTATATCTGCAAGCATAGGTGATACCAAATTTGACACTGAGGGCAGGCATGTCATTTTAGAATATGAGAAATTCATTCTGCTCAATATTTACTTTCCTAATGGAAGAATGAATAAAGAGCGCTTACAGTTCAAAATGGATTATTATGATGCTTTTCTAAAACATGTAACTGAACTTAAAAAGAAGGGTAAAGCAATCATCATTTGTGGAGATGTTAACACTGCACATCAAGAAATTGATTTATTTCACCCCAAAACTAATGCCAAATACTCTGGATTCTTACCAGAAGAACGTGCCTGGCTTGATAAACTACTAGCATTAGGCTTTAGTGATACATTTAGGATTTTCAATCAAGAACCAAATAATTACACATGGTGGGATCAAAAATCTAGAGCACGCGAACGTGATATAGGTTGGCGTATCGATTACTTTTTTATTGACAACGAGCATTTAAAAAATGTAACATCTGCTAGCATACATAAAGATGTAATGGGTTCAGATCATTGCCCAATTTCGATTACTTTATCTATTTAACAATTATTTCGATGACAAAAATCAAAGTTAGAGTTAATAAAGCTAACTGTATAAGTTGCGGCTCATGTTACGCTTCTACACCTGAATTATTCACAATGGATGATGATGGAACTGCAAAAGTGTTAGATCAATATAACGAAGTAGAAATTACTGATGCAGAGTTAATTGAAAAGGCGAGGGCAGCAAAAGATTTATGCCCAAATATGGCAATTGAAATTGAAGAAATTGAAGCGTAAACACTTAAATAAATAATTAAACACCGCTTAAGGCGGTGTTTTTTGTTTTTAAAGTTGTATAATTTAGGTATATGAAACCGATAACAAATATTCCAATAAAATATTCTCAGAACTTTCTTAAACCAAATGTTTGGCTTAATGCTTTTGTAAGTAAAGAAGCCAATATTTCCACCACAGATACTGTGTTAGAT
>CALARN010000153.1 GCA_937889205.1 uncultured bacterium | reverse complement strand
CTTGGTGTATTTCTGATGGCAAAAAACTTAATGACCCCGAAAGAAGACAGTACCCTTCAACAGAGTTTTATCTTAAAAGCACTGAAGAGATGGTTGAGCTGTTTGCTGATTATCCTGAAGCAATTAGTAATACCGTAGAATTGGCAGATAAAATTGAAGAGTATGGCGTCGAGTTTGTTAGAGTTCAGCCACAATTTCATCCCGGTGCTAAGGCAGAAAAAGTGAAAAATGAATTGAGGAAAATGGTAATGAGTAAGGTGGGTAATCGCTACGAAACAACAACTGAGGAGATACAAAAAAGAATTGATTATGAGTTGGCAATAATTGATCAAAAAGGATATAACGACTACTTTCTGGTTGTCCAAGACTATATTGATTGGGCGAGAAAACAAGGAATATTAGTCGGTCCCGGAAGAGGTTCTGGCGCTGGCTCAGTAGTAGCTTATATACTTGGAATAACTAATCTTGATCCGTTTAGGTGGGATTTGATTTTTGAAAGATTTTTAAACCCTGAAAGACCTTCTCCACCCGATTTTGATGTTGATTTTCAAGATGATAGACGCGATGAGTTATTTACCTATATGCGAGAGAAGTATGGGAATGAGAATACTTCTTTTATTGGTACTTTCGGAAGATTAAAGACTAAGGCGGCGATAAGAGATGTAGCCAGAGTGATGGGGATTGATTTGGCTACAGCAGATAGGCTGTCGAAAATGGTAATTGTCAAGTTCGGTAAGGTTTATCCAATTGCCAAAATGCGGGCAGAAGTTGCAGAGTTTGATGAGATGATAAAATCCTCACCTGATTTAGAGCAATTAGCAAAATATGTTGCCAAATTAGAAAACGTAGCTAGGCATATCTCTATTCATGCTTGTGGCTACTTAGTTACCCCTACTCCGGTTATTGATTATGTACCTATTCAAATCGAGACTAAAGAAGGCAATAAACTTATTACACAATATGAAGGCATGCATCTTGAGCCAATTGGCTTAATGAAATTTGATTTTTTAGGCTTAACTAACCTTACAATTATTTCAAAATGCTTAAGCCTGATTAAAAAGAAGCATCATATTGAGATAGATATTGATAATATTTCGTTTGAAGATGAATTGACTTATAAACTGTTTCAACAGGGTAATACAGCCGGTATTTTTCAGTTCGAGTCTGATGGTATGCGTAAGTATCTAAAAGATTTGAAGCCTACGAATATGGAGGATTTAATTTTCTTGAATGCCGCTTATCGCCCCGGAGCAATGGCTTACATTCCCAACTATATTTTAAGAAAACAAGGTAAAGAACCTGTAGATTATCCTCATCCTAGTCTTGAGCCTGTTCTGAAAACTACTTTTGGTTATGCTATTTATCAAGAACAGGTTATAAATATTGCTGTGGTATTTGCTAATTACTCTTTGGGAGAAGCAGATATGCTCAGAAGAGCTATGGGAAAAAAGAAGAAGGAGGTAATGGCCAAAGAAAAAGATAAGTTTATTGAAAAGGCGAAAGCACAGGGGTACAGTGAGGAAACGGCTATTAACATCTTCTCTTATCTTGAGCCTTTTGCGGATTATGGATTCAATAGGTCTCATGCGGCTGCATATGCTATGATAGCTTATCAAACGGGATATCTTAAGGCGAACTATCCTTTAGAATTTATGGCCGCTTTAATGGAGGTTGATTGTCATACACCAGATAAATTAAAAAGAGACTTGAGAGCTACTCAAGAAATGAAAATAGATATACTTCCACCGGATATTAATCGCTCTGTGGTGCATTTCACTATTGAAAACGGTAAGGCAATAAGATTTGGTCTATCAGGTATTAAAGGTGGGGGGCAAAAAAGTATGGCAGCTATTGAAAAGAAAAGACCTAAAAA
>CALARN010000152.1 GCA_937889205.1 uncultured bacterium | reverse complement strand
ACTCTTTCCCTACACGACGCTCTTCCGATCTATAGCACTTATCCTATCGTTTCGAACGAAGCATTAAAAAACAATGCAGATGATTATATTAATATAGCCAATTCATTTTTTTCCGCTTTAAGAATCAGTTCTGAGAATATAAGTGCTACTAAAGGTAGGGCGGAATTTATCAAAATTAGTCCCCAAGGCTTAATAGACAATTCCTCTTCTGAACCAAACGCAGTAAAAGTACAATTGTTTAAAAATATTGTAGGAATAAAACCTGTAATAAATGAAGTAAACACTCCATTGTATGTTGTTAGAAAATATAAGTACACTGATGGAATTGTAAATGCAATTATTAACGGTCAAGGTAAATTGGTACATAGCAATTTATTACAACTTAGCTATAAAAATTTAAGTTATGCTGAAAGTGGAATATATAATATCATCACAGCAGATGAGGCTTTTGTAAAAATACAAGCTAAAGAAGGATTTCTTTATCGAGTTGTAATTGATAACAGAAACGAATTCGAGCAAGAAACTGACATTAAAGTTCAACAATTTAGACTAGATGTTAGTAAAACCCAACTAATTTATATAGAGCCAGAAAGCGTAAATCTTGAAATTGCCTGGACAAATTATTTACAACCTTTCTATTTGTTTGAAGGAACATTTCAAACAACATCTGGTCAAAATGGACAATGTGCCTTTATAGTTCCAGCCTTACAAAGCGACAATTATTTATAACCTATAGTTATTGGCGTCCCCGGCAATTTAGAAAATCTTCTTTTTCAAAATTATATTTTTCAATCGCCATCTCAAACTTTGCATAGTAAGCAAATGTATCTAGATATCACTCTAATAATACCTGATTAAATTTTGTATTAAATTTTCTCATTAACATCCTCCTTGTCGCTACTTTATCTACATCTTATTAACCATTATAGTAGGCCACATACGATTCCGTGCACTATATTTACTCGTATTAACACCATTATTTATTTGTTAATAGTTAACGCACAAATTTATTATGCACAATGCGAACTAAATATGATATCTATAATTAAGGGCGTCAAATATGACAGCAATTTAGTTTAGAAGAAATCTTCCCAAGCACCTCATGTTTAAAACGATAATATATATTTTTATTCGAATATCTTATATTATTTGTAATACAAACTCTGTAATTACTTTATTTCTTACTCGTTATTCTTTTTTATTCATTAGTTAGCTATAATCTCTACATATTAATAATATTTAAAATGATAACCGCTGATCAGGTAAGGAAGATATATTACAATTTTTGGAGCGAGGCTCCTAGAAGTTTTAAAGAAGTACCGAATGTTTCGTTGGTTCCCAACAATGATTCTACATTATTGTTTGTAAATTCTGGTATGTTTCCATTAGTTCCTTATCTTTCAGGAGAGAAACATCCATTAGGTAGTAGATTATTTAACTTCCAACGATGTTTAAGACCTAAGTACGAAGAGATTTTAGAAGTTGGCGATAATAGACATTCAATAATGTTTGAGATGATGGGCGACTGGTCACTTGCAGATTTTGATAAGACACAACAGATACCTTGGATTTTAGAATTATATGTCGAGAAACTTGGCTTTGATCCCAAAAGACTTTATGTGTCAGTTTGGGCGGGGAACGAATTCATACCCCGAGATGATGTCGCGATCGCATCCTGGAAGCAGGCTTTTAAAAAATATGGAATCGAAACAGATTTTACAGAAAATATCGCAGATATTCCCAACGATCTTGAAACAGGCAAAGAGCACAAGTATAGAATCTTTCCTTTTGGTAAAGGAAAAAATTGGTGGCAGAGAGGTGAAGCAGTTGGCGAATTAGGTGGCCCCAGCTCTGAAATATTCTATGACTTAGGAAAGATTGAAAAAGAACAAACAAATTACAATATTAATGATGACTCCGGCAGATTCGTTGAAATTGGTAATAACGTGTTCATGGAATACTACTTAGACAATGATATGAATTGGCAACCATTAAAACAAAAAAATATTGATTTCGGTGGAGGTTTTGAAAGGGCTGTAATGTGTTTGCAAAACAAAACAGATATTTTCGAAACAGATTTATTTCAACCCACTTTAGAGAAAATCTCTGAAATTTCTGGAAAACCTTACAAAACCAATGGCGCCCCAAACGAATACACCAGTGCATTTAGAGTGCTTGCCGATCATTCGAGAGCCATCACCTTCATCATTGCAGATGGTATAACTCCATCAAATAAAGACCAAGGCTATATTCTAAGAAGATTTATTAGACGCATGGCCAGATTTGGTAAAAGGCTAGGGCTCGAAAACAACTTCGGAGCTGAACTAGCAAAAGTGGTGGTCAATACTATGAAGAATGGGTATCCGCATCTAGCTAACGAGACAGAGAAAATTCTTGAGACAATTTCTAAAGAGGAAACAACTTTTAGAAAAACACTTGCCAAAGGCTTAAAAGAGATAGAGAAACTCAAAACCCAACAAGATAAAATTGGAGGTCAACAAGCATTTTATATTTACGAGACATTTGGCTTTCCACTTGAAATGACTCTTGAAGAATTCGGTCTAAACGATGCCGAAATGCTCAAAGCTACAGAAGAGTTTAAAAGTGTAGAAGAACAACATAAAGCAAAATCCAGAAAGGGAGCTGAACAAAAATTTAAAGGTGGACTTGCAGATCAAAGTGAAGAAGTAGTAAAGCTACATACCACACATCATTTGCTACTCAAAGGGCTACAAACAATTGTTAACCCAACTATAAAGCAAAGAGGGAGCAATATAACCGGAGAAAGGCTCAGAATTGATTTTAATTATGACGCAAAATTAAGTGACAACGAAGTCTCAAAACTCGAAGACTATGTAAACAAAGTAATTGCAGATGGTCTAAGCGTTTCAAGACTTGACATGCCAAAAGCAGAAGCAGAGCTAATGGGTGCTGAAATGGAATTTGGTCAAAAATACCCAGACTTTGTTAGCGTCTATGTTATTAAAGATTCAAAAGGCGAGGTATTTAGTGCAGAATTCTGTGGTGGACCACATGTGAAAAACACATCAGAGATTGGGTCAGATAATAAAAAATTCAAAATTATTTCTCAAGAAAACATTGGGGGCGGCCTAAGACGCATTAAAGCTAAACTAGTTTAACCTTTTGCTATTATGGATATCACACAATTCAAAAAAGAGCTAATAACTAAGAACATCATTTTTACTGAAAATGAAAGCCTAGCACAATTTACCACCTGGAAGATTGGTGGTCCGGCAGACGTTTTTATCCGACTAAAAGAACCAAAATTATTAGTAGATATTTTAAAATCAGCTAAACAATTTGACGTCCCCATTACCTTTTTAGGTAGTGGTAGTAATGTATTGATTCACGACAATGGTATTCGGGGGTTGGTAATCCGTAATGAATATTCAGGCATTACCATTGATGATAAACCTATTGAATTAAGCACTGAAAGCTTAAACGAACAAGAAATATCCATACCTGAACCAGAAGCTAGATTAATTCAAGCTGACCCTGAAGCATATTATGATTTTATGAAGCTTGATTACGATGAATCAAACAAGCCTAGAATCAAAGTTTTAATAAATTCCGGCACATATCTTTCTTACGCAATTAATTACTTAATTTCTCAAGGCATAACTGGTCTACAATGGTTCGCTGGCATACCAGGCACTATAGGAGGTGCAATTTTTAATAATATTCATGGCGGCAGCCATTTCTTCAGCGAGTATTTAGACGCAGTAGAGCTCATTGATAATAATGGAAAAACACAGCTGCTTCAAAAAAATCAACTAGGTGTCGATTATGATAAAACAGACTTACAAGATAGTTTTAGTTTCATTAAAACTGGTTTTTTCTCTCTACCTCTAGGAGACAAAGAAAAAGCACAGCACACAGCTATTGCATGGGCAACTGCCAAGAAAAAGAGACAACCATACAATAGTGGTGGCTGCAGCTTTAAAAATATCACCACAGAAGAGCTTAGAAAACTAGACATTCCAAGCAATGGTTGGGGATACATTATTGATCAAATTTTACAACTCAAAGGCTTTCAAATAGGTGGCGCAAAAATATCTAATTTACACGCAGCATTTATTGAAAATACGGGGAATGCTTCATCTGAAGATGTATTATCAATAATGAACCATATCTATCATGAAGCTAATCAGAAACTTCACGGCGTAACACCTAAAACAGAAATCTTTTTTCTAGGTTTTAATCAAGCAGAAATTGAAAAATTTCTCTAACTCCTATTAATCCTTCCAGAAAAATATTCTAATAAGTAATTATGTCTTGCCAAATGATATAATCCCATAGTTAAGTGATGCTTAAGTTATACACAACCTATAGTATGTAGGTAGTTGAAATTATCTTAAACATAGCTTAGAATGTAGTTCGCCTACAGACATTGTCTGACATTTGATAAATTTATGAAAATAAATAAAACAACACAACTAGCAGTTCGTTTGCAGCCTGACGAAAAGAGGCAATTGATGTATTTTGCTACAAGATTAGGAATCTCACCCTCAGCCTTAGTAAGAAATCAAATCAAAAGCCTTCTTAAAGACCTTGAAGAGAAGGTTGAGGATGGTTACTATAACAATATCGCCGATATGGCGGTATTATCAGGCCCCAAATACTCTCAAGAAGAAATTGAAGAGTTATTCGTCGCAGATTAATAAGCCCTCAATTTATTATTTTGCGAGTTAAATTTTGAATATTTTTTTATGACCATCAGTTATACTGCAAAAGCAAAAGAAGACCTTGTTCAAATTGAATGGAGAGAACGATACCGAATTATTGAAAGTTTAGGAAAAATTGAAGATCAAAAAAAATATAGTGCATTCAAGAAGATGCATTCGTCAGACTATTACAAGATAAATTTCCCGAAACATCTGCTTATTTGCACAATTGATAATGACAAATTCAATGTTCTTACAGTAATCGAAAAAAAGAAAATCCGTTTTCCTGAATAATTCACCAAGCCAATAGTGTTTTATGAAAAATAAAATCAGACTCCTTTCTCCAGATATTATTAATAAAATAGCAGCCGGAGAAGTAGTCGAACGACCCGCCTCAATAGTCAAAGAGTTATTAGAGAATGCAATTGACGCAAATGCTACAGAAATTATCTTGTCACTTGAAAAAGGCGGCATAGATAGTATTAGCGTCAGTGATAACGGCTTAGGCATGAATGCTGCAGATACAAAACTCGCATTAACTCAACATGCAACTTCGAAAATTACTACCGAGGCAGATCTTTACAACATTAACACTCTAGGCTTTCGAGGTGAAGCATTAGCAAGCATTGCCAGTGTCTCAGAAATACTAATCCATACTTATGATAATATTAATCCTCCAGTTCTAGCTAAAGCTGATGCGAAAGGCATCGAAACTAAATTAGGACAGGGAAGATCTCAGGGGACTACAGTCACAGTTTCGAAAATATTCCTACATATTCCGGTCAGAAGAAAATTTCTGAAAAGTGAAACAACAGAATATAAATACATTTTAGACACATTCAATCAAATTGTCTTAGCCAATAATAAAATCGGATTTAAGTTAATAAAGAATAATAAACAAATTGCCTACTATCCTCGCACACAAGACTTTGCCGAACGAATAACTCAAGTTTTTCCGTTAAAAACTAACGAGCTTATTCCAATCTTTTACGATGGCCCACTAATTAAAGTTGATGGATTTATTACCCATCCGCAAAATGGTGGTAAATACAATAATCAACAATATATATTCATTAACACCCGTTTTATTAAAAACGCTTTAATTAATAAGGCAGTGAAAGAAGGATATGGCACAACCCTTATGAGAGAAGAACAACCCTCATACTTCTTAACTCTGAATATCTCCCCAGACATTGTTGATGTTAATGTCAACCCAAGAAAACTTGAAGTGCGTTTTAGCGAACCGGGAATGATATTTAGCATAGTTAGAAAATCAATCGAAACCGCTTTAAGAAATGATTTAAAAAATAAATTCCAGCAAAACTTTTCAAATAACTCTAAGAATAATCAAAGAAAACATATAAGTAGCATCCAAGAGAGTATCGACTTCTCTAAAGAACTATTGACTAGCATAAACAGTATCAAACCAATTAAAAGCTTTGACATATTAAGAAATGAGCCAAAAGTTCAAATTTCATCTCCAATATCTGACGGGCAATTAGCATCAATAACAATTAATAATGAAAACAATAAATTCTTGCAAATCTTCAATACATACATCGTTATAGCCAAAGACGACAAAGTATTATTTATCGATCAACATGCAGCACATGAGCGCATAAATTTCGAACGTATCACTATACAGTTCGAATCAAGTAAGTCACTTAGCAAACAAGCATTATTAATACCAGATCGGAAGAGCACACGTCTGAACTCCAGTCACACTGATA
>CALARN010000151.1 GCA_937889205.1 uncultured bacterium | reverse complement strand
TCTTATTCTTTGTATTTCACATTAGTAGATTTCAAACGGTACGTTATAGTAGCAGCACTTACCCCAAGACATTTAGCTGCTTCCGCTTGACTAGGATATAAAACCCCATCAATTTTTATTTTATTGGTATTTGGCGGAAGTTTACCTCTATTAGCCAGACTAAGTTTCTTTCGAGTAGCCTTGCTATGTGTTTTACCATAGAAAGGATTATTCTCTCCAGATTTATCCTGACAATTAGCGCAGGTAATTGCTGTATGTGCTTTCTTTTTCCCACAAGAGCATGTAGTATGGATAGCACCCTTCCAATTAGGATTGGACTCTCCATATTTAGCAAATAATTCATGTCTTTCTTTTTCAGATAAAGAATTATACGTAGCCTTTAATCCTTTAGATATCTTAGCTACAATCTTACTTTTATTCGGATTGTTGGATAAGTTATCAAAACCTTTACCAGTATTATAACTGATCTTGTTTTCGATATCCTCAAGGATTGTTTTTAATTCAAAAGCTAGTGCTTTATCCAAAGACTTGAATGTCTTTAAAATTTTAAAGACAAACTTATTGCTATCCCATGCTTTCTGCAAACGTAGACAGTGGTGTTTGTTTTTATTTAATTCTCTAAGGTGTCTATCTTTGCGTCTGGGAAATTGCGTCGTGCAACCTACGTACCGTTTTCCTTTTACTATGTGTTCGATAGAATATACAACAATCATAGAAGCCTCCATTTAAACGGTACTCCTACGATTTACGTAGTTTCAGCTTTGGCTTTCACCAAAGAATAGACTATATCATAACCTCAATAGAGGTTCTCTGCATTTCGAATGCACTAGCATTCTACTCTACTCACTGCGATAGATCGCGCTTTCGATAGTCGTTGAACGGTTATCTCCTAGAGATACTTCGCTGCTGATTTCCCATTGTTCATATCTACTATTTTCAAACCATCACGATTAACATCACTGTTTGCGTTGTGGTTAGTAGACCTTTAGGGGGTTCCAGCAATTAGCAGAGTTTGCTTCATTAATCACTTAATGAAGGCGCTCATTCGAACGCTGGAACATGATAAGAGACAGATACTCTGTATCATTTTCTTTTTCGACAAGAAGCTGGAACATAGTATGGCATGGCGGTAATCCAGACTTGGACATTTCTTCAATGTCAGCAGGATTCCATGCATTTACAATATTACGACGTGAGTTAGGTGTATCGATTAACATTCTAATAGCATTATAAAACTGATCGATATGTTCAATGGTATTATTGAACGGGCGTTCCCATGCTCTCCATTGTTTACCATAAACAGGGCCAAGCTCACCCCATCTAGCAGCGAAGTCATCATTATTTACTATCTTTTTACAGAAAGAGGCTCTATCAAGCTGTGCTTCTGGATTATTGGCATTGTAATTCTTAAGCGGCCAATCCGCCCAAATGCTAACACCATTCTTTTCAAGAAATTGGATATTAGTTTGCCCATTAATGAGCCAAAACAGTTCTGCCAGCACACCCTTCCAATACACCTTCTTAGTAGTAAGAAGTGGGAAATTCATTACGTGCAAATCACCGCCTACATATTCGGCATCAAGGTGATACTCTGATTTGTGACCGATAACGCCAATAGTCTGTGTAGAGGTTCTATTATCCTTAACATGGTATTTGTTATCAAGGATTCTTTTTACCATTTCAGCATAGACTAAATCATGCTTGTTCATTTGTGTATCTCCTAGAGAATTTGGCTAGCTGATATTTTTACTTATTTACCAAAGATCCTCGCTAAAAAGCTGCGGACCTTTTGAATTTGTAATAAGCTGTTTTGCTCGATAGGCGATTCCAAAAGCCTCTACTCTATTTACGTAGCGGCCTTCACTAGTGATAAATCCTTGATTGTCACCATGGATTTTTATTGCGTCAATGCCCA
>CALARN010000150.1 GCA_937889205.1 uncultured bacterium | reverse complement strand
TATTGCTCAGTGATTAGTGCCTTTTACTAATGGTAGTAGAAAAGCTGTATTTGATATTATTTTAGCCACACATGGCATTAAAAATGCTATTCGTGATGGTAAGACATATCAAATTGATCATATGATTCAAACGAATGCAGAGTTGGGGATGATTACTCTTGAAAAATCTTTACTTGGGTTAATTAAAAATGGGGACATCACAGTTGATCAGGCAATGACTTTTACATCGAAGCCAGATGAACTTTTAAGTTTATTAAATGGTGGTCGATAAATATTATTAACTAAGAATCAAGATGGCAAAATTTACATATTTAGCTACAAATCAAGCAGGAGAACAAGTTAAAGGTAATATTGATGCAGAGAATTATGAAGAAGTTTATAAATCTTTGAGTCAACAGACTTTAGTTCCAATCAATATCGAGCAAGAAGTAAATGTTGATTTCAAGGGCTTTTTCAAAAATATGGGAGACTTTGAAATTGGAGACATCCCCATGGCTGAAAAAGTAATCTTTGCTAGGCAATTAGCAACAATGTTAGCTGCAGGTCTCCCTATTACTCAAGCAATTGAAATTCTGCTTGAGCAAACTAAATATGTAAAAATGCAGCGCAAATTAGCTGAGGTGTATAAGGATGTTCAATCTGGCCTAACTCTTTCTTCATCTTTTGCAAAACAAAAACTAATTTTTAATGAGTTGCAACTTAGCTTGATTGAGGCTGGAGAAAAGTCTGGAAATTTGGTTGAGATAATGAATCAAATAGCCGATGATATTAAGAAATCATCAAGTCTTAAGGGTAAAATTAAAGGGGCAATGATTTATCCCGCAATTATTTTTGTGGTAATTATTGTGGTGGTTGCGGTATTAATGTTGTTTATGATTCCAGCAGTTGAACAGATGTATAAAGATGTTGGAAATACCGAACTTCCCGAAATCACTCAATTATTAGTAAATATTAGTAATGTAATGTCTAATCCTGTATTTATTGTTATTGGCATAATATTACTTGTCGCAGGATTCTTAAGTTTTAAAGCATTCTATAATACTGATAATGGTAAAAGCACTATCGATAAGCTAATACTCGTGTTTCCTGTTTTTGGGGATCTCGTAAGTAAAATGCAAATATATGAAATGACCAGATTATTGCAGATGTTATTTAAAAGCGGTATTCCAATTATTGATTCATTAAATGCGACATCTAGAGCATTGGGTAATTATCATTTTAGAAAAGCATTAGAAAAGGCGGCCATCGAGGTCTCTAAAGGTGTTCCCCTAGCCGTTCCCCTATCCCGCTCTAGAGTTATACCTTTAATTGTAGTTAAGCTGATTGCTACTGGAGAACAAACTGGTAAATTAGATCAAATTTTAAAAGAGATTAATTCTTTCTATAACGATCAAGTTGAAGAGATGACCTCTAACTTGACAAAGCTAATGGAACCTTTTATTCTAGTTGTAGCAGGATTATTAGTGGCGTTTCTTGCGGTAGCAATTTATTTGCCAATATATAATCTTGGCAATGTCATAGGATAATTATATTAAATTAATTATTATTTTTCTTAAATGAAAAAACAAAAAGCCTTTACATTAGTAGAATTGCTAGTAGCTATGGCAATTATTGGTGTTTTACTAGGGTTAGCTATATTTGGTTTAGCTGCTGCACAAAGAGCACAAAGAGATACAGAGAGAAAGGCTGCATTACAAGACATTAATATTGGAATGCAAACATTCTATGAGACTAATCAGAAATATCCAAAAAACTATGTAATTCAAAATGTTAATCAAATTTCTTTTTGTAGTAACGCAAACTGTACTGGGACAGAAAAAGTTAACGTGCCATTAAAAGGTGCTGCAACTGCTTCTGGAACTGGTCCGAGTGCAGTAAATGCAAATCTAAATACTGCACAACCTGATGCAGTATCGACTAATTATTGTTTAGCGACATCAGACCAAGTAACTGCGGTAGGTGGGAATCCTGGGGGATATGTTTTTTGTGCTAAATTAGAGAATTTAAGCGTATTCTGTGTCGGAGCAGGCGCCGCAAGGAATAATATTGTTACTAATTGTGGTAATTACACTATCCAATAAGCATTAATTTTTCATTCATTGCAATTAAATTTGAAATGGCTTAGTAATTACTAAGCCATTTTTAAAAGATACTAGTTTATGGAAATACAAAATATCATTTTAACGGGTTATTTCTTCATATTAGGAGCAATTTTTGGTAGCTTCTTAAACATGCTAGTATATCGTATTCATCATGGCTTAAACCTATTTGGTAGATCCTTCTGTGATAAAAGCAAATTACAGCTACAACCTAAAGATTTAATACCAATAGTCTCGTATATTAAATATAGAGGTAAGTGTCGAGATTGTGGTACTAAACTCCCTGTTATATACCCTATTATTGAAATACTTATGGGGTTGACAGCGGTTATCTCATATATCTTTGTGCTTAACAATATTAATATTATTGAATTTACACAGTTAATATTGCCTTGGTTGCTTGTATTCAGTCTATTATTTGTAAATATCTATTTCGGGTATTACGACTATTTGTATTGGGAGATTGATGAGTTGAGTGTAAAGCTAGCTCTGGGTTATGTAATATTATTGAATATTGTTAATTGGGTATTAAGAATGAATGGCTCTGCCCTACCCTTTTTTGGTGACCCCGTGTCTCATTTGCTAGGTGGTTTAGTATTAGCGGGGATTATTGCTATCACTTTTAAAATAACAAAAGGCGGTGGCATGGGTGAAGGAGATATATACTTATTTGCTATTACAGGATTAATTCTTGGCTTTCAAGCAGGTTTAATAGCATTTATGCTTATTAATGTTTTAGGGTCTATTGTGGGACTAATAAAAGCCAAAAAGAATGGAAAGTTAAAAGGAGTAAAGATACAGTTTGGGCCATTTATCGCATTGGGTACTATAATTGTCTTCATATTCAAGTCTGAATTACTTAGCTTCTTCTTTTTATACCCTTTCTAAAAGATTGAATTTGACTTGCCTCTTTTAAAAATATACGATGTATTTGAATAAGTGGTTTAAGAATGAAAAAAGCCTATACAATTATTGAGGTGTTGGTGGTAATGTCTATTATTACAGTACTAATGACGCTTGCATTGTTAGGCCTAACTGAACTTAGAAGGGTTTTAGATGCAGATCAGGCTACCAAAGACATTCTTTCTCAG
>CALARN010000149.1 GCA_937889205.1 uncultured bacterium | reverse complement strand
TTTCTAACATTTTTGTTAAAGAAAAACTTACCTAAGATTATTAATATGACTGTTACTATTGCAATTATTATTACAGTCTGCACATGCTCAATTTTCCCTAGAATGAAGGCTTTTCTAGCAGCATCAATTAATATTGCTAAAGGATTTAATCTTAATACAGCACCAGTTGTTCCACCCATATCATCAAGGTTATAAAAGACTGCCGAGCCCCAGAACATAAGCTGGAAGAAAAGCTCAATTACATTTGTTAGGTCTCTTACCTTGATAAAGATAATGCTCAGAAATTGAGTGATGGCATAGATTAACGCCAAGACTATCAAAATAATAATTCCGAAATAGAAAATACCTATTAAATTAGGTACAAAGCCAGTTATTAGGGTAATAATTACTATGACAAAAAAATTGATTACAAAGTTAATAATTGCCATGATGATGGCACTAGTGATAGCAATCTGCCTCGGAAAGTTAATTTTCAAAATAATATTCGCCATATCTAGCAGCGAATTCATACCATAAGTGACTCCTTCTTGAAAAAGATAATAAATTATCAAGCCGGCAAAAAGATTAGCTGCATAGGCAGGATCTCTTGGCCCATCTCTAAAAGCTGTGAAAATAAAGAAAAGGATTAAAAAGTTTAACAAAGGCTTCATCAGTACCCACACAAAGCCTAAAACTGAATTATTATATCTCAGCTTAAACCTTGTCTTTACTAGCTCTTTGAGCAGATCAAACTGGTTATTATTTCTTGCTAATTTCATGTAAATATTACTTTAAAACAAAGACAAATATAGCAAAAAGCAGCATAAATGTCACTTGGAAATAATTTGACTAGAGATAGAGCTTACTTTGATTTATGTCTAGGTCTATTTGCCCATGCATTCTTAATTACCGCTCCTGGCATTTTGCTCACTTTTTGCACTTTATCTATTACTTGAGGTTTTGTACCGGTAGATTCGGCAATTTCTAAAAAAGGTTTAAAATATTTTGCTGAATTTTTCATTTTATCCGCATAGATCGCCACTTCAAGTAATGTACTAAGTGGAACCTTAGCTAATACTGCTGGAGGAAAGAAGTGCGGGATAGCACCAATTACCATATCGGCTAACTCTAACCACCTACCCTTACCTGGCTTGTCAAAAACTCCTTCAGGTAATGGTAAATTCGCATCTCTTAAGGAGCGTCTAATGGCTCTTTCCATGAGTGGCAAGGGGAACTCTTTACCGGTTGAAGCTTGTAGAAAATCCCAAACTGGACCGGCAACTGGAATATGACCAATTATATAATCAGCGGCCCTGATTAGAAGCTCGGCAGTAAGAATCGTACCCCAAGTAGTATCCCCCAGATATTCTGCTTTAATCTTTCTAAGAACGTCTGTAGGCTTATTAGCCCCTTCAGGCATATTAAAGTATTGTTGTCGAAAAGTAGGAACATCAATATTACCTGGGGTTCTTCTCCCATAACTTCTTAATTTTTTTGAATAATTTGAAATAACTTCTGGCAAAATGAGCACCTGCTCTACTTCGTATGTTGGTTTAATATCTGGACACAATAATCTTCTTTGAGCCTCTGATTCAATAATTCCCTCTGCCTCTTCAAGCGTCATTAATCCGTAGGTAATCTGTTGAGTTCTTTCCTGATTTCGAAACGTTCTATAATCGCTAATATATTCTTCAACAGTTGGTTGTATACCCGTTTCAGTATCAATAAACTCACCTGTGGTCTTGGTTAAAAGCCAAATAGTGCCAGGATTATCAAATCTTGCTAGCCTTGAAGCAAATGGTTTCGCTTGATTTCTTGTAGATGTAAGCACCTCTCTAACATTACCCTCAAGGCCTCCGCCAAAGGCAAGTTCTTTTTGCCTATTAAGAATTTGTGCAGGGATGCTTCTTAAATCTTTAGTATCAATGCCCTCTAAAGGGATTGAAGCCAAACGATCATTGAGTAATTCTGCATCATAAAGATGATATGGATCAATATATCTAGCTCCTTCGATTAAGGGCAAGTTTTCTACCACTAAAGGATGTGGGGTTAATACCGTGTTTAATAACAGGGAATTAATTTTTAAAGCTCTTAGTGTTTCCGGCATTTTCTAATGAAAATGAATATATATTTATATATACATTATACCACGAAAACGCCTTACTATAAAGAATTAAGCTATGCTTTGGAACTCTGGACATGTCTTATACCAGTTCCAACTATCTTCAATTATTTGATGGTAATCATGCTCTGCTTGCCAGTCAAGCAATTCTTTTGCTAAATCGCATTTAGCATAGATTTCAATGTTCTCGCCTGCCCTAGCAGGGCCATAGCTAAAATTCACCTTTTTACCAGTTACCTTAGCTACTTCATTAACAAGCTGTAATACAGTAGTTCCTTTGCCTGTACCCAAATTAATTGCTACATTGCCACTATTCTTCTCTAAATAGCTCAAGGCCTTAACATGGGCGGATGCTAAATCTACAACATGAATATAGTCTCTAACTTGTGTACCATCTTCTGTAGGAAACTCATTACCATAAATAATTAAGTCATGTTTTCCAATAAGGTTTGTAAAAATTCTTGGAATTAAATTGCCCAATGCGCCTGGATCTTCGCCAATTCTTCCAGATTTATCTGCCCCAGCCACATTAAAATATCTTAAACAGACTGAATCTAACCCCATCACCTTCATATCTTTAATAATCCTTTCCATCATGGCCTTAGTTTCTCCATATACACTTACCGCTTGCATGGGCATATCTTCTGTTATGGGTAACGTCTCAGGTTGCCCGTAAATTGCTGCAGATGATGAAAATACAATTTTTTTAACTCCTTTCGCAAGCATTGCCTTGAATAGATTCATTGAACCTCCGACATTGTTTTCGTAATAGCTTAAAGGGTCAGATTGCGAATCGACAACGCTTTTTAATGCCGCGAAATGAATTACTGCTTCATGATCTTCTCTTATAGCTTCTGCAATATCGTCATAATTTAATAAATCCCCCTTAATAAATTCGACAGTTTTACCAGTCATTTCTTGTACAACCTCAAGATTTTGCATGGTACTGTTTGAGAGGTTATCAAAGACAGTAACCTCATAGTCTTGTTCTAACAACTGTTTCACTGTGTGTGAACCAATGTAGCCCGCACCGCCTGTAACAAAAATCTTTTTCATAATTTTTTTTAACTAATACTTTATTATATATGTGGTTGAATTAATTGCCAATTTTCTGCAATGTTACCATCACCTAGACCTAGACTATATACTGCAAGATTGAATTGCCTTGAAAGCTTACTTAAATTATTAATATTCTGTTGCACTATCGGCAAAGAAACATCAACAGTAAAGATATTTTCAAGAGCAGTATATAAATTTTCAATCGTTTTCCAATCATCCCCCTTAACCCAAGCTTCTGTTTGCGGGGTTCTTGCAACAAGAGTCGCTACAGTGTTACCAACTAACAACATTGAATTCATAGCTTCATAAGCCAGACTGCCTGAATCAATCAAGAGATTTAATGTGTCCGATAATGAAACGGCTTCCATTAAAAGCTTGATTTGTTCAGGATTATGTCCCTGCCCCCTTACATCTTGAAATAGTTGAATACCAGG
>CALARN010000148.1 GCA_937889205.1 uncultured bacterium | reverse complement strand
GACCTGTAGCCCAAGCTGCTTGAAGATTAAAACCTCCAGTTAATCCATCTACATTAAGTATTTCTCCTGCAAAGTAAAGATTATTAGTAATTCTTGACTCCATTGTTTTAGAGTTAATTTCTTTTTCGTTAACACCACCAGCTGTTACAAACTCAAGTCCACTCGTTCTTGCTATCAAGCTAAGCTCAATGCCATCAACAATATAATGGATCAATTCTTTTCTTTGCAGTTTTGTTAATTCTGAAGGCTTTGTATTTATAACCCCAGCTAAACCTATAACAATCTCTGCTAAACGACGAGGCATATATTTCATTAATATTTTTTCTAATGGTTTGGTGGCATCACTTGCAATAGTTGTGACAATCTCTTGATCAATAGCAGCAAAGTTCGCATTGCTATCAGGAATTAATTTAACCATTACAGGCGTTTCTTCTGTAATCTGCTCAAAAGCCATAGCTGAGGCCAAACTGAACACAGCCGGGCCCGAGATCCCCTGATGAGTAAAAAGCAACGGGCCAGCAACAAAAAGAGTCCTCTCATCTTGGTTGACATAAGAAATCTTCGCATTCGTTAAGCTTGTTCCAGCTAACTGCCCGCACCACTCTTCTGCACAAATAAAACTATTAAGACTAGGGCCAAGCTGTGTAACACTATGCCCTAATGATTTAGCTAAAGCATAGCCATCGCCATTAGAACCAGTCCCTTGATAAGCATTACCCCCTGTAGTAATAACTACGATATCAAAATCATAAGTACCTTTAGCACTATTTAATGTAAAGCCATCACCCCTTTTTATAACTGATTTTACAGCTTCAGATAAATGTAATTTCACTAGTGGATTATCTGCAAGCTTCTCAAATACAGCCACAACATCTTGCCCTCTATCTGAAACTGGAAAAACTCGAACACCTGCCTCAACCTTGAGAGATAATTGCTGAGCAACAAACCAAGCTCTTACTGCTTGCGGTGGAAAAGCTAACATTGCAGGCTTAATGAACCTAGCTCCACGCATATATTTTGATAACAATGTTGGCATATCATCAATATATGTCGTAAGATTACATCTTCCCCCACCGGTTAAGGCAACCTTGACTCCAAATTTCGGATTTTTATCAAAAACATGTATTTCAAAGTCTTTTGTGCTCTGAACCAAAGTAGCCATACACATCATTCCAGCTGCTCCTGCCCCTACTATTGCAATTTTCCGTCGCATTTTAAATCAATGAATAATTATAAGACTAATTATATATCATAAATGTTTAAAATAAACACATAATGCAGGTTTTGAACTGTTGACATCTGCTTTAAAAATGTTTAGTGTTTAATTAATATTAATACCATTTAATGAAAATATTTGCGCTTGGTTTGTGTACTCGAAAAATACAAACGCTATTTGTTTCTGCGCTTGTTCTTACTTTACTGTTAACAATATTTTCCCCACCTGTAAAAGCAAACGAGAATGAAGGCTCAGTCAACGACAGTGGAACCAGTTCTCGCATTAAAATCATTTCAGATATTCTTACAGAATCTGGCTACCGAGATGTAGCCCCAGGTGAATGGGGTGATTGGGGTGCAATGTGGAATCGTATTTACTCTGCGGCCAACTGGGCTCCAGAAGCAACCGCCACCGTCAATGATGTAGCTTATGGCAAGACATTCTATACTAACGGGAACAGAGTCAGACAAACAGGCAAGGGTATTAATCAAAGCGCTCCGTATACTATTAACATCCCCGGGGATAATTCAAAAATTAGTGTGCTTTACAGAACAGCAAAAGGAAAAGGATTTGGCTCTGAAGCAGCAACCAACCTAGGCAATTGGGGTGCAATGTGGAATCGCATTTACTCTGCAAGTGTCTGGACTCCTAGCGATGCTAACGCAATCCCTTCGGATGTAGCTTTAGGAAAGACTTTCTATGCAGGTAACAATAGAGTATTACAAACTGGAACATATGTAGATAATGGTAATTTTACAGGTGTAGACACTACACCCCCTACTGTTAATGCAGGAGCAACTCAACACAGTTATACAAATGTTGTCAGAACATATATTGCTTCAGCAGCAGATAATGAATCAGGTATCGCTTCAATGCAATGGAACAAACAAGCAGGACCAGGCACAGTCACTTTTGGAAGCCCTAGCTCACTAATTACCACAGTTAAAGCTAATGCAGTAGGTACACTCACTCTAAGATTAAGTGTTACTGATATTGCCGGAAATGTCGGCACGGGCGATACAGAGTTTATAGTGCATAAGACTGCGGATTATAATAATGACAGCATAGTTGACGAAATTGATTTCTCATATTTAGCATTAAACTGGAACAGTACCGATTTGATGGCGGACTTTAATGGTGATGGATTTGTAGATGAAATAGATTTTTCATTATTAGCTTTGAATTGGACTTTTTAAATTATTAAGATACATTAAATAAATTACTGATGAGACACAGCAATTTCTACAAGTTTACAATGGTATTGTTTTGCTCTGCATTTTTGCTATTAACAAGAAGCACTGCTGTAGAAGCTGCCACAGCCACTGTTGAAGCATATCCTTCATCATTAACTAAAGTGACTAATGAAAGATATGAAGTAACGATTAGAGCTCATAGTAGTACACCATTTATTACAGTTAGTTCTTCGGTATCATTCAATAATATGATTATCGAAAGTATTAGTATTAACCCTGAAGTTTCCTGCAAAAATGATCCCTCTACAACCGATTTAAACTTTACCGCTTGTGCAATATACAACAAAAAAGCTACTAATCTTGACTTATTTACTATTACTGCCAGATCATCAAATACCGGTACTGCAAGAATTAATCTAACCAATACAAAAGTAGCCAATGATGTTGAGTTCTTTGGCGTTACTACCACTAATGGCTCTTATTCAATCATCCGTTCGGCAGGTGCTCCCGCCTCAAACAACAATACAACAAGAGATGGGCAAGTCGCCGGTGTTGAAACTGAAAGCTGCACCCCTAGTTGTGAGAACAAATCTTGTGGTGATGATGGCTGCGGAGGTTTCTGTGGTAGCTGTTTACCGGGCTTTGCTTGTTCAATGAATTACTCATGCAATGCCACAGAAGACTTTGATGATATTGCATTTATTACAAGTTGGAATAACCTTCCTAATGATGATTTTATCGACATTAAATTAGATGCAAGTAATGTCAGACTTGGTGCTGATGGTAATTCGCTTACTGGATTTAGCTTTTATGGTAATACTAATCCTAATGCCCAAGTGCATTTATATATCTTTAGTAGTCCCCTTGCCTTTGCAACAAGTGCAGACGAGTTAGGAGGCTGGAGAGTTGGTGTTAATGAGCCAATTAGTTCTGGTACTCATAAAGTATATGCTGTAAAAATGGAAAATGGTGTCGTAACTAGAAATTCAGAAGTGATTACGCTACAAGTTAATACGAAAAATAAATCCGTCTATCTTGGTGAAAATCAACAAGCAGATCAACAAGCTTCAGACTCACAAGTACAAGGTGTTGCCAGTAACACTACAAATAATACTGTAGTTATCTTAGCCGTAGCCCTTGTAGTCACGCTACTAAGCTTTGTTATTGCCCTCATTCTTCTAAAAAGAAGAAAAGAGGAATACGAGTACGAAATAGTAGAGTAAGTAAAACTACACCACTAATTAAATATTCTCTTAGTGAATTTGTTATTGTTTTAGTAGGTTGCTACTACAGTAAATGTCAGAGTGTCAGTGTATAATCCCGGATTGTTAGTGTAGCTTGCTGCTGCTGCAATATCCATTCTTACCCTGCCAGCTTCTAGAGGCTTACCCCCTGTACTGAATAACTGTCTGGCTGTTGTTGTAAAAAGGCAGTATAGGCCCGGACCGGAGCAGGCTCCGTTTAATCCAATGCTACCATTACCGGTTGGGAATGTTGAGGGTACATTGTAACCATATCTACCTGAATTTGCATCTATCTCAAAGCCAACTTCAGGATCTCCTGAATAACTAAGCATATTAGTACCTGGACCTTGTAGACCTCCATTAGCAGATGTTACATATACAATTGCCCCTTCATAGGCATTAGTTGTTAAGTCAAAATATATGCTATTGATTATGCCTTCACCTCCTTGACTATGCATTACTGCATTACTATTAGATGCATTTACCCAAGTACTGCTTAATTCTCCTAGATCTACTGTATAGTTACTACCTGCTTCACCGTTTTCATGGGTAAGACAAACATCAAAAGTACAATCTGTATCTGTGACTGAGGTGTCGATATCGAAGTTAATAAAGGTATTTACAAAGCCTGTTACATCTACTTGATCTGAATCTACAATGGGAACAGTTATATTGTCTTGTTCACCCGGCTCAGCATTATTTAGTGTAATCAGAATATCGTAAGTGCCGACAGGTGGATTAATAATTTGATTAATTCCACCTTGAGCATTTAATCCAATTTTTACGATGACCTGAGAGGCAGCTGGATAGTATCCTCCACCAGATGTAGGAACTGTAAAAGTAAGGGTATCATTAGTTGTATTAATAGATAAGCCCCAGGTACTTACACCTGCAGAACTGGCAATCGTACGAGCAGCTTCAGATAAGTCAGTCAATTCAACATCAGTAATATCTAAAGAGCCTAGATCAAAAGCATGGTCAGCTGCATCAAATTCAATTGTAAATCCAGTATCTGTGGCTAATAAGCCATATTCAGTCCCAAAGATTATCGTATGATTTGAAACAGTATTCGCTGCTAAACGAGACATAGTATCAGATAGACCTTCAATAATTGACATACCACCAGTTCCAGTTAAGCCTGATACTTTCCAGTATGTTACCCCCCCTTCAGAAGCTACTGTTACATTAGGTGAAGACTCATTTAAATAATAACCGCTCGCACAACCTAGTGTTATTTCACTTAGAGAATCTACACCCGGGCAAATATATACTTGCTCACTGTCTCCTTTAAAGATATATAGCGTATAGCTAGAGCTTTCTCCATTGGTTAAGTCACTAATACTGACAGGTGAATGAAAAAATGCTTTGTTATAT
Organism: uncultured bacterium; assembly: GCA_937889205.1. Classification (GTDB taxonomy): domain Bacteria; phylum Patescibacteriota; class Dojkabacteria; order B142; family OLB20; genus CALARN01. Next base: position 765 of record CALARN010000148.1, on the reverse strand, counting down.
ACACTATCTGCGGTTACCCCCGACCAGTTAATATTACTAGAGAAATCAATATTCATTAATGCAATTCTACGACTGTCAGCTACTTTAGTGATACCGACTGGTTCTTCTGTCCCAAGTTGCCTTGTAGCTGTTACTGATGTTGCCCAATCTGCAGCTGTAGTAGCGGCTAAACTTGCACTAAGATTTAATAGTTTTGAACCAAGGTTTGTGCTAACGCCGGTATCTGCAAAATCTATCCAACCAATATCTGTTGACCAGATACTACCACTAAATGCACCAGTATTAGTGTTTAAAACAACTGTTCCATTAGAAAAATCTATAAGATTCTCTGTGTTAATAACTAAAGCTTTTCCCGTGACCGCACCCGTTTCGAGATTTACCGCTACTGGACCATCAGGATTATCTGTAGTACCAAATTCAATATAGCCAATATCATCAGAAAAGGCCCTACCGGCAAAAACACCAGTAGTGTTATCTATGGTAACGGTATAAGAAGTGAAATTTACATAATTACTAGTAGCGACAGCCTCAGCTTTACCGCTGACGGGAACGCTTGCTGCAGAGACATTTAGGGGACAAGTTAATACAAAAAATGCGCTAACAAGTAGAGCAAAAAGGTAATAGTTAAATTTGCGCATTGAATTAGTGTAACTTCAATACTTATATCTTAGAGAAAATTAGAAAAAAGTCAAATTTTCTGAAATACTACAATTTATTCTTCCTGTATTGTGCAATTTCTCATCTGTCTATTTTTTTTGGCAATGA
>CALARN010000147.1 GCA_937889205.1 uncultured bacterium | reverse complement strand
CGCCAAATCCTCATTAATTATTTCGGCAATAATATCTCGAGCACCTTGCAGTGCAGCTTCAACATCAGGGACGGCTTCTTCTTTCTTTGTAGATGCGTTAATATATTTTTTTGCTTCGTTAATAATATCAATGTTTGTTTGCTCCCAGATTAGTAAGGCTAAAGGTTCTAATCCTTTATTCTTAGCCTGAGTAGCTTTAGTAAGTTTCTTTTGCTTGTAGGGTAGGTAAATATCTTCTAATTTGATTAGCTCGTCAGCTTCGTTAATTTGCTTAGTAAGTTCTGGTGTTAGTTTGCCTTGCTTATCTATTGAAGTTAATATAAATTTTCTGCGTTCTGTTAGCTCTTTAAGTAGCTTATCGTTAGTTTCTATAGCTACAATTTGCAACTCATCTAGTCCACCGGTCATTTCTTTACGATATCTAGCGATAAAGGGGACAGTTGCTCCTGAAGCTAGTAGCTCAAGCACATTAGCGACTTGATTGTAATTAATATTTTGAGTGATCGAGATTTTCTCGATATGAATATCTTGTTTCATGTAATATTTTTAAAGCAGCATTAATATATTTGATATTAGCACAAAAAAGAAGAGCCCCGCATTGCGGGGCTCTTTTAAATAACTATTCCGTTTTAGTTCTGGCAACCTGCACCATTTCTGCCACCTTTGCCTTGACCGTTTCCTTGTCCATTACCAAGGCCTAACTCTGCCCTTAATGCACTTGCTTCGGCTGTCTTACCAGCTTTTCCTAGTCTGTAAGCCTCTGCAAATTTCTGAAACTCTTCGGCAGTGTCAATTTTTCTCAACACACCTGGACTTCTTCCATCTTCTGTCATTAAAGTTTTCCATGCTTCATAATCGCTGTTGGTCATAATTGTCTCCATTTCTGCATGTCTTTCTTCAGTATGGTTTGGACCAACGGCTGTGTAGTCACCTCGGTATGCTTCTGATAAGCCACCATTCATTGCAATAACACCTAAAATACCTGCTGTTAATGCAACTGCTGTAATTACTCTATATTTCATTTGAAAAAATCTAAAAATTAAAAATTTGGTAGTAGAAGATATCATGACACTACCTGTAATGATATTTCTGTTGAGGTTACCCTCTACATATTACTACGCAAATATTTAATAATTTATTGCAAAGTATTATGCAAATTTTGCATTCTCCCGTTCCAAGGCCTTATCTGAGTGGCATAAAAAACATTATTATCTGTAATTTCTCCACTAATTCTAACTCTACGACCCGCTACCAGATCAACTACATTTGCTATGCGGGCATTTTCAATATCTATTACCCATAACTTATCGTTAAGATCTTTAACTTCAATTTCATTACCTTCTGTTGACACTATTTCACCGGCAATTAAGCCTAGCTCAGGGCGCATCCAGTAAGAATATCTTGGATCAGCCACCCTAGAATAATTAGGAATATGTTCGGCAAAAATGTCATTTAACCTAGCAGCCACACCACTTGCATTGAGCACACTTCCAACAATAAGACTAATAAGGATACTAATAATCAAGCTCTTTGCAGCCGTCCAACGGTATCCATCCGGAATGTGCTTAAGATTGTAGTATACTAAAAATACAAAAAACAAAGTTAAAATTAACCAGAGAAGGGGGACACTCATCACCATAGCTTGTGCCAATGACATGTCATACACAGATGTCTCAAGATAATCGTTATTCTCAACTAGAAACATAGTTATCGCTACACCTAAACTACCCAAGAAAATACTTAGTATAAATACAAAATATGTAACTGAATCTTTAAGTAAAAACCTCCACTTAGGTATGGGTGTTATTTTTTCGCTCTTAATTTGTGTAAGTATTTTTTTACTTAGTTTTTCCATAATCTTCTAGATAAGTTTTTAAGATAGCTTTTCCTCTATTAATTAATGAGCCAACGCTACCGGTTGGAATTTGCATAATTTCTGAAATTTCTTGATAGTCTAACTCTTCAATATATCTTAACACTATAGCGTTACGATAATTCTCAGCTAATGAAGCTAAAGCAGCAGCTACAGCCTTTGTATCATATTCTCTGATAGCCTCTGCCTCAATATCTTCTTCGGCAACCAACTTAGATACATCTTTACTATCAAGCTGTACCGTCATTAATTCTTTATTCTTTTGCCTACTTCGATAGTATGAGATACAAGTGTTGTATGTAATTCGATATATCCAACTTGAAAATTTGTACTTAGAATTGAAACTATTTAAATTCCTGTATGTCTTAATAAACACCTCTTGCAATAAATCTTCAACGTCTTCTCTGTTGACATATAAAGTTCTTTGAATGTATCTAAACAGCTTTGATTGATACTTCTCAATTAAATATGCAAAGTCGTCAGGTTCTATTAACGCCCGTTTTACAAGGATGTTATCGTCAATTTCTTTACTAAACTTCATACAAAGTTATACGCAAAACCGATATAATTTATTGCATTCTTTTATGATAAGTATCATGGACTTTCCAATTAATAATTAACAACTGTTATTAATTTTGAGATAAAGATTGTAATAAAATTGCGTTAGCAATAAAATCACATTATATCAATTTCGAATGTTTTAATTACTAGACATTATTAATTTATTGCATTCAATCATTTCTCTTATAAAAAAATATCACGTATTGCTTATTACAATATTTCTCGTAATATTAATATTATTATCGGCCCAACCAATTAGTTTAACATTTCAATGGTTGATATTCATAATGTGGTCCGGGACTTTGGTTTTGTTAGTATTTTTATTATCTGGATATAACTTCTCTAGTTTTAAAACAAATGTTTTAAAAGATAAGTATCTATGGATAGTAATAATAATCTCAGTTTTAATAAGATTATTATTCATTGACAAATATCCTTTCATCCTTATCAGTGACGAGCTTCGAGATACAGGAGCAGATGCATGGGCCTTACTTAACTCTAATATTACCAACATATTTGGCTATGGAATGTATGCGAGCCATGGTTTGATTATTCCCACACTAGCGACACCTTTCGCTGCAATATTTCAAGAAAGTAGGTATGCTATCGTACTTCCCGCTGCATTTTTTGGGGTTATCGATGTTTTCGTTATTTATCAATTAACTAAAAAGTTTATTAATAAACAAACAGCACTAATAACCTCTCTATGCTTATCATTAAATCCATTACATCTTTATTATTCTCGCACACAATTAGTGGTGATGATGTCATCTCTTCTGACAACAATTGGTCTTTATTGTTTGTTTAATTTTTTAAAAAATAAATCTTGGAAAAGCTTTTTGATAACAGCAATCATTTGCGGTTTCTCATTTAATTTTCACCATTCCATTAAGCCGGTTAGCATCTTAATCTCTTTGATAGTGATAGGATATGCAATTAGATTAATTTTGCAAAAAAAACTAAAGCTGAAATTTTTATTTATCTGGATACTGATTTTTATTGTGAGCTTTGGTCCTAGACTAATGTTTACAAATGCCTATACTTTCTTTGGTTTAAGTCGGTTACCTATAGCAAATAACGAAATCTTTAATATTCAAGACTACTTCAATAATTATCTTAATTCTTTAAAGGTTATCGATCAGCAGTCTACGGTCTTATTTTTTGCAGAACATGTACCCCTTCTACCTTTCGGTAGCGTTCTTCTAATGATATTTGGGTTAGCAATTGCATTTTTAAAAAAGACTTTTAGAAGCTCTTTTATGTTAATCCTAGTAGTCTTAGTACTTACAATTTTTTTTACAAATAGCGCAATTACAGATCGCATAAATCATGACCATCGCCTTGCCCCCCTTTTACCGATTTTAAGCCTCATTTTTGGATTTGCTTGTTACACCATCTGGAGTTTTATAAAAAAGAAAAGCCATTTTCTCGCTTCAACATTTTTAGTGATCGTCGCCTTTGTTTATCTAGCAGGTCCTTTAAACTTCTTCACCTCAGGCTGGGCAAATAGAAGCATGCACCAATCCAACCCGGAAATGAGTTATAGAGATTTTCAGATTCATTATTCAATTGAAGCTATTAAAAACGAACCTTTTGAGTCTATATGCATATATGGAAGTTATGATTTTTTCCCAATGTTTGTTATGGAGTATTATTTCCCAAAAAAAGAAATTTCTTATCAACAAGAAGAAACCATACCGGAAGATACAATCAAGTTTGTTTTAGATTGCAACACCAATCCTTCATTCTACAGTCGAAAACAATATTGTACTAATAGTGACAAGCTTGTTTGTCCAGAAGATGGAAAATCTTTCTTTATTGACTACTATAAGCATGAGTAGTCATTAAGAATTGAATCAGTATTTATCTACCAGTTTAGCTCTAATGTCTTCGGGTACATCTGTTAATAAACCTTGTCGGAATTCATTTCTTGCTTGGTTTAATAACGCTTGCTCTTCTAAATTTGAGTGTGAAGTTGGATCCTGCATAATTTCTCTTAAAGCATTAATTTCGCTTTCTGATATTCTTCGACTTTGATTGAGCGGATCAATTGGCTTTAATACAGGTTCTACCCCTTTATCAGCCTCGGCTAACCTCTGTAATGTAGCTTTGTCCCTAAAATCTGCCTCACCCGTTTCAGAAGCGACCGCATCTGCTTCTGCCAATCTAGTTAGAACTTCTTTTGGGAAATCTTCCTCGTCTAAGAATGCGTCTGCTGGATCAGTTATCTCAGCTCCTAGAGATGGGGTAAGGCTTTGAAGCTCATCTGCTTCATGTGTATTTGAGGTTTCAGGCATGACAATAAGTTAAGATTTATTGAACATACTTCATTAATTAGACATTAATGCATTATTACATTCTCTCAGGGGCAACAATCCCCATAATATCTAACACTTCTGCAATAATTTTCTTATAAGAATTGACAATAGTTAACCTAAACTTTTTAACATCATCTTCTGCTTTATTGACAATATTTGTCTCATAAAAGCTATGAAACTTTGCGGATACTCTAAAGGCATAATCCGCTATCAAGGATAAATTTAGCGATTTTGCTGTTGCCCGTTTAAGCTCATCCCACTCACTTAAAACTCTTACTAATTCAAGCTCACCAGAGGTGATAGCCTCTTGTTTTGTATAGCTGTAATCGAAAGCACCTGCTGCTTTTAAAATACCCGCAGCTCTTGCATGGGAGTATTGTAAATATGGGCCAGTATTACCTGTTAACTGTATTGCTTGCTCATAGTCAAAAGTTACTGCAGAACTTGGATTAGATTTCAGCATATAATGCTTTAAGGCAGCTACTGCAACATCTTTACTTGTTGCAATAACCGTACTGTCAAACTCTATAATTGGTTTTCTTTCGCTTTCGATTTTTTCAATCAGTAAACTAAGTAAGTCTCTAGTCTTGACTCCAACACCTTTTCTACCTGACATGGCATACGAAGTTTTACCATCACTCGTATCAATACCTAGTTTCGCTGCAGTTTCTTTAGAAAGATTTACTACACCAAAAGCTAAATGATGATAATTTTCTGATGCATGTTCATATCCTAGGCTTTTTAAAGCATATTTAACCATCTCTTGAGGGTAAGATTGTCTTTCATCGATAACATTAATAATTTCGTCTGCTTTACCAAATTCTATTTTTTCCTCACCTTGTTTATCAGTCTTATATACATCTTTATTTAAAAACTGTCTTTGCCATTTACAATATTTGAAGTCAGAATCTAATAGACCAAACTTCCACATATGGTAAGCAGTATCTTTGGCAGTGTAGATTTTTGTGCCATTGCTTCTAACAAAAACCTTATCACCAAATCTTGGATCCTCAATTTTCAACACCCAGCAACCGGCATTCTTACCTTCAGTTTCTAATTTAAAGTTCTCTGTTTGTTTAATCTTTTCAAAAGCAGTCTCCCAGAACCCAAATTTAATCACATCGCTTTCATAGACAAGTAAATCATAAAGAATACCAAATTCAGACATCAGTTCTAAATGATTATCTACAATTTTGTTGACAGTTTCATAAGCAAGAGTAGCTATTTCGTTATTCCCTTTTTCAATTTCTTCTGAAATATGACTTCGCTTTTCTACTAAGTCTGCTCTTGTTTCGTATAACTTGTTAATTTCAGCATAAATACCCCAAGCGAAATCGTCAAAACGCTGATTTGGTAACGGTTGTTTATTTAAACTTAAAATTGCATTGGTAGTATCAGCAACTTGCAAACCAGTATCGTCAATATAATTTTGTACCTCGACACGATAACCTAAACTTCGAAATAACCTTGCTAAAGCATCTCCTAAAATTGAGTTTCTCAAATGCCCTACATGCATTGCTTTGTTAGGATTAACAGAGGTATGCTCTATCACAATTTTCTTATCTATAGCCTCTTGATGCTTTGTTTCAATAATATTTTGCAAAATTGAAGCAACTAATTTTTCTTTACTCAAAAAGAAATTGAGGTATCCGGGCTTAACAATATCTGTCTTTTCAATGAAATCTAAATCGTTAAGCTTTTTCGCAAATTCTTCTGCAAGCACTAAAGGATTCTGCTTTAATACTCTTGCTAAATCTAAGGCTAAATGTGAAGAGTAATCGCCAAAATCTGGGGTAGGGGGAGGAGTAAGCGATACTTCCACCTGTTGCTCTATTCCCATCTCAGAAATTATTTCTGCTAACTTTACTTCTATTTGTTGTTTGTATGTCTTTTGCATAAGCAATTTTAACATTACTTTGTGGATATATAAAGCTAAGTAATCTAGAATGAAATTGCACTTACATTTGATGCAATATCTGTAACGACGACTGATTGATTATCATTTAATAGCATTGCATTCCATGTAATAACATTTATTCCCTTTGCATTTGTAATATTGCTTAACTCAGGAGTTAATTGATTTTGGAAATATCTACCTAATAACAATTTATCTTCTGGATTAATAGTATTTATTGTTCTCCCCATCACATATTGGCTTGTAGAAAAAACGGCTGACCCTTTTTTCAATACGTTATCAATAGGAAGTATCGAAATACGAAATCTATCATGTTGAAATTCAATTCCGGTTAGACCATTTGTTATCTGCTGATACAATTTTACTTGCTCAATAGGTAAATTCCATTTCTTGATAACGACACCCTTATGTATGCGAACCTCAGAATCTCCACCTTCCGCTATTTTATTGGCTGAAAACCATGAACTACTTTCCATAATTATTTCAATCTAAAAAATATTCTTTCCCATTTTCATGCAGTAAATCTTGAGCCGCTAGGTACGTCATAAAGCCATTGCCATTTAAATCAACAAAGTAACGCAATTCTTGGCTATGCCCTAATTGGTTTAGTTGCTCGTCAGCAAAATGTAATAGTAATGTAGCTAAACCTCTTCTTTTAAACCTACTACTAACATCAACTCTTTCTTGCCAACAATATTGATCGTTAGGAAATATGTCTGCATATTCAATAGGCATTGGTCTTCTATACATAATAAGAGACGCGGCTAGTTTGGTTTGCCACCTCGCTTCAAAATATGCGCTAGTATTTGAGGAATTAACTAAAGCTGCCGTAAATCCATTATTTAAGACACTCATTATATATAAATTTTATGTAAAATTTTGTTTTGTATTAAACCAAATATTCAAAATTAATTCAAATGAATCGTATTTATCTGTATGTTATGGGATTTTATTTTATAAATAACAAAATATTTCAATGTACATTGAAATACTAACAAGGCGTTTAGACTCTGAAATAGCGATATTAAGACAATTTGCAATTAGAAGGTTGTGTTTGCGCAATAGTTAATAACTTATTCAAAGGCTTTTAAAAAAACGTGAATCTAAAAGATAGTTCTAAACTGGAACTATGCTCGCAAAATATCTGTCCATCTTTAGTTACTATTGCTGCCCAACAAAGCATCCTTAGCTCTGTTTATGGCTCCAATTTTAATTTCACCAATAGCATGAGGTTGCTCACTAACTTGTGAATCAACACCATGATTGCTAGATTTAAAATTAAAGTCTAATTTATGTAAAGCTACTTTAATAGCATTCAGTTTGTAAGTTGAAGTCGTACCTATTGCGACGTTAATCATAGTAATAAAATATTATTTCAAAGGTATCTTAAAGCTAAATATTGTACCCTTACCAGCTTCACTTTCAGCCCATATCTTACCACCCAACTTTTTTACAATTTCTTTAGATACATATAACCCAAGTCCGGTACCCTCAATCTTTTCAGTAATTTTGTTTTTGACTCTTCCAAATTTTGAAAACAAAATCTTCATTTCATCTTTTTCAATACCTATACCTGTATCTTTAACTGCAACTTCTATAAAGCCATCGGTAGCATCGGCAGTAATTGTAACTGTACCTTTCTCTTGATTGTATTTAATTGCATTAGATAATAAATTTGTCATTACCTGCTTCAGCCTTGACTCATCTGAAAAGAGCTTCAGCTTCTTAGACTTATTCTTAAAATCGATTTTAACTTCTCTCGCTTTGGCGGCTAGCTCTTGCTCTGCAATTACACTGTTAATAATCTCAATCATATCGCAATCTGCTTTTTTAATTTGGATTGTGCCACTTTCAATTCTAGCGACATTTAATAAATCATCAACCAAGTGAACCAGCTTCTGATTGGAATTCATGATATTTGTTAATGATTCTCGTAGTTCAGGTGATAATTTCTTGCCTTTTTCATCATCAAGAATAATCTCCATCCACCAATTGATTGAAGTTACGGGCGTTCTTAACTCATGAGCTGCAATAAATACAAACTGATCTTTCAGTTTTTGGATTTCTTTTTCATGCTCTAATTGCTTCTCATAAGCATCTTGTAATTCTTGTGTCTTTTCTTTAACGAGCACTTCTAAATTTGAATAGAATTTTGCAATTTCAACTGATTGCTTCTCCCATTTAGAAATCGTCGAATATACCACCACAATAGCTGGCAGAAATGTTGCAAACACTGGTATGACCGTATAGTACCAAGGCATATCTAACATATATGCCGTAGAAACTATCCCCACAGAATACAATCCAAACATCCAGCCAATTATTGTGGGTTTAATTAATTGCCCTAATGCTTTATTTTTTAGATGGTTTGAGTAACTTCGACCACGGATGATTATCAGAATACTCATTAGGATAAGTACAGGCCAGCCTACGGCTAAGATTATTGTAATTAACATAGTCTCCATATAAATTTATTAAAATATTAGTATAGTATAGTGTAATTTGAAAATAGTAACCATCGATTGTATAATCACATCTTTGAACTATTTTAACTATATATGTTTTCTGAAGCCGGCAAAAAATTTGTTAATTCATCACCAATACAGGGCGCATCTGATCCCATAAATTTATTTCCATCATTATTGAAAAAAATAATAACTCCAGAAATAATTACTACAGTCCTTGGTTATAATTGGCCTAACTATTTCTCACAATATTTCCAATTCGCAAAAATTTCAGCATTTGAAGTAAACGAAGGGCAAATCATACAATATAGGAAATTAACTGGTGATAATGAGACTACAATCGAAGCGCTTGATATAGTCACACCAAAAGGATTAAAATTTATTAAAGAAACTCAACCAGATTTGCTATTCCTGTCAAACATATTAGATTATTCAACTGAAAGAGAATTATTGAATTTCACAACGAATCTATTAGATTTCAACATTCCTTACCTCTTTTTTACTCAACTTGCTCCTTTTTCTAGAAGGAGTACTCTTCGTAACGAAACATTTGCATGGCCAACTCTGCAAGAGGGAGGATACAAGCTTAAAAAGGTTAAACAGAGAGGCGATCCTTCAGAAGCCTTACTATTTTCTTTAGAAGGCTAGAAGCTTCGTTATAGCCTAAAACCCAGCCTACTAGTACTGATATGTTTATTTTGAATAGTTATCAAAGAATCAGTCCTACGAATATTTTCAATATCACCTCTAGTTATCCCTACACCAAAAGACATTAAAGCACTAGCAACATGATAAATCGGTAGTCCGAGAATATCGTAATAAGACCCTTTAAATAATTTTATGAATTTGGCCCCATCATTTTGTACTCCGTATGCGCCAGCTAGTCCTAACCATTGCTTCGAATCAAGATATTTATTAATTTGCTCTTCATCTAAATCTTTAAAAGAAACAAAGGTGGTAGCCACGCCACTTGCTAAAACACACGAGCCTTTAACAACAGCCCAACCACATCTACCATAATGCTCTCTGCCTGAGAAGTTTTTAAGCATCTCTCTTGCCATTGCAGCATCTTTCGCTTTACCAATAGATACTCCATCTAAATCACAGGTTAGATCACTACCAATAACAAATGCCTCAGGGTAGGGCCGAAATATTTTTTGTGCTTTCTCAATAGCCAATCCTTCTACATAATGACATGGAGTTTCCTCCTCAATTACTGACTCGTCGATATCCGCAGGTTCGATTGTAAAAGGGATATTTAATTTTTCAAGTATCTGTTTCCTTCTAGGAGAAGCACTTGCAAGTATTATTTTATAATCCATGATTCTAACTTTAAATTGTGTTATTTCAATATTTTTCTGTATTATTAACTTAATATATCTAATTAAATAGTAATATTCAATTTCTAAACATGAGTACAATCATTGAAGTTACCGCAAACAATTATAAAGATTACCCCCAAGCTATCTGTTTTATTAACCCTAAACATGAACATTATCCTTTAAAAGTTTCATGGCTAGAATCACAATTCAAACTAGGTCTAAAAATTAAACTATACATCAACCCTGAAAACAAAAAGGTCGCAGGATTCATTGAATACATACCGGGAGAATTTGCCTCAAGAGGGGTTGCAGCTAAAGATTATCTATTTATTCACTGCATTTGGATGAATTCCAATAAAGTAAAAAAGCAAGGACACGGCTCAGAGTTGGTAAATGAAGTTATAAATGACGCTAGAGCACAAGGTAAAAAGGGCGTAGCAGTAATTACAAGTGAAGATGCTTTCATGGCTAAAAAAGAGCTATTTTTGAAGAATGGGTTCAATGTAATTGAGGAACACAATAAATTTCAATTGCTCACTCTGGAGGTTGATGGCTCAAAGGCTTCTGCTAAACTAAAGTATGATGAAGATAAATTAAAACAATATTCAGGCTGGCATATCTTTTACTCAAAACAATGCCCCTGGGTAGCTAGATCCATAAAAGAGATTGAAGATGTCATATCTGAATATAAATTAAAGATAACCATTCATAAATTTGCATCAAATGAAGAAGCTCAAAACTTTGGCACAATATATTCAGTTTTCAACTTAATCAAAGACGGCAAGTTACTTGCAGATAGATATATATCTGCAACAAGGTTTAGGAATATTGTAAAGAAAGAGATATAAATGTTATTACCCCTTTAGGGCATCAAATATTGCATTGGTAGTTGCCTTTCTCAGTGGACCAATCAATCGATTGCGAAAGAAAACAAATT
>CALARN010000146.1 GCA_937889205.1 uncultured bacterium | reverse complement strand
ATCCTCGCAGCCGGATTTTTAGCATTGTATGTAATTACAAATGGCTTTGCCGCAACTGATAATGAAGATGGGCAACTGGTGAGCGCTAAAATATTAGCCAATGATGAAGAAGATGCTTTGCAGGTGAATACTGAGTTTGAGTTAGAAGCGGAAGACCTTAGTGTTACTACAATTATGCCTACGCAAACAGAGGCTGTAATGTATCGTAATCTCAACTTCTACGTAGATAAGAACCAAAACCTAATCAAAGATGAAGGTGATGTAATTTGCCAGGCTTGTATTGGTAGAAGTGGGGTATTTGCTAAACCTGCAAGTTCAAATGGGGTCATTTCACAAATTACTAGTGTGAATATTGCAACAGGGGCGAAGGTCTCTGAGAAGGATATCGCAGATAGCGATCAGGTTTGGGGCGCTATAGCAGATAGATCGATCTTAATACCACCTCAGATGATAGCCTTAGGAGATGGAGTAAGTGATGTAAATATTGCGGCACATGAGATTGTCGGCGTAGTTAGCGCTATCAATGCCAATGCAGATCAAGCAAATGTAGTAAATGGCCAAGTTGTTTATCGGCTTAGTAAGTTAATACCAAGTATGAAGGCTGCCTTTGAAAAACAGGCGGATGTTTGGGTAAAATATACACCAGATACTAATAAACTCGCAGAATATTATTTAGCTAGTGCAAAATTAACTGCAATTGGAGAAACCTTCGAGATTAGAGTAGGTTGGCGCATGGCTGCTAATGCAGCTAACGCTAATAAACTTGAGAACATCGAGTTTATTGTTAAGTAGCTGCAAGCACAAATTTGAAGTTGCAAAACTAACATAGTATGGCATATACTTTGTTAGTATATTGAAACATTTTTATAGAATGGATCCAAATCTATTAGCGTTTCTATTAAGTTGTTTATTTACAGCAATTGCCTATGTTCTTATTATGGCTTTTATTGGTCGCAAAAGGGGACCAGATAAGAATAGCGACGCCCCCAGAGGTCCTATTACTGTAGATTTGTAAATGTATTTACCAACTGTTTTTTGCTATAACTTAATTATTTAAGCGCTTTGCGCAATTATTTATTTTTTATTATTTTCTATCTATGAAACTTTCTTTAAAGTTTTCAAAAGGTAAGGTAACAGAATTAGTGGGTGAATTTCTAGGCTCCTTTTTCTTGTTATTTGTACTGTTTGTATCTCCTCTAATTTTAAGAGGCAACGAGCCTTTGCTTGTTGGTCTTTTCTTCATGGCTTTGCTATTCGTCTTCGGTGTGTTTTCAAAAGGTCATTTCAATCCTTTATTTACAATCGCAGATTTCTTGGTAGTTGTTTACGAGGCTCTTAAGTCAAAAGATTATTCAAAGGTCAAAGAAGAAGCCATTAAAATGGGCGGATACCTTGCAGTACAATTGTTAGCAGGTATTGTAGCTTTTGCTTTAGCTTATCGTTTAAGAGATCAATTGTTAGATTATCAGTTGGTAGCTGCAGGATATGCTGATTCACCTGAAGTTAAAGATCAATTAATTAGCTCGGTAAAATACGGAACTAGTTTTGATGCAAAATTCCAAAATTTAGCTTTCGTTTTAGAAATGTTCTTCTCGATGGCATTAGTGCTATTTTCACAAATAACTGCAAAGTATTATAAAAGCGTGAGACCATTCGTATTAGGATTAGCAATTTTCACATTCATGGTATTTTTGAATGATATTACCGGGGCCTCATTCAACCCATTCCGCAGTATTGTGGCATGGATGTTTTTACCAGAAGAGTATGGTAGCACCGTATGGTTGTACATTGCTGCTCCTTTACTAGGTACTTTATTTGCTAGTGGTATTTTCTACGGATTAACCGTTTTAAAACCGCAAGCTAAGAAAGACTAATAGCAGCAGTAAGTTTCTGTTGATGAATCTTTAGGGCAGGCTTGCAAAAGCCTGTCTTTTGTTTAAGTAACAATATATTATATGAAGTGGATTTTAGCTGATAAGATAGACGCTAATAAGCGTAATGCCTTGAAAGGTTATTCTGATATTGAAGCGCAAATATTATTCAATAAGGGTATTTTCTCAAAAGCTGATGCTGATAAATTTTTTAAGCCTACGGTAAATGCTTTTCATGCTTCAAGTTTACTACCAAATGTTGATGCGGCTGTTAAGGCAATTATCACAGCGATAGAGAACAAGCAGAAAATATTTATTTACGGTGATTATGATGTTGATGGCATTTCTGCGACTGCTATCATGTTCGATTATTTATTCCGTCACTTAGAGGCTGATGTGTTGCCATACATCCCAAATCGCTTTGAAGAGGGCTACGGATTGGGTAAGGCAGGCTTAGATGCTATCATAG
>CALARN010000145.1 GCA_937889205.1 uncultured bacterium | reverse complement strand
ACACTATTCGGTGAAATTGATGTCTCAATAATTGAGAAGCCAATACAAAGAAAAGTCACAAAATCCCATTTTGTGCCAATAAATAAAAGAACAGATGCATATGCTTGGATAGCAGAGAAACTTCAAAGTGGATCACAAATATTTTGGATTTGCCCGTTAATTGAGAATCAAAATGAAGAAGACCTTGACGAGACATCTCTTAAAGCAGTGAAGAAAACTGCCGCAAACATTGCCAAGATCTTTCCTACTGTAAAAACAGCAATTATGCATGGCAAGCTATCCAACTCTGATAAAAACAATGTAATTGAACAATTTCGCAATAATAAGGTAGATATTTTAGTAAGCACCACGGTAATTGAAGTTGGTATTGATATTCCGGGTGCTGATATTATTGTTATTGAAGATGCTGAGAGATTTGGCCTGGCGCAATTACATCAATTAAGGGGTAGGGTAGGTAGGAACAATCAAGACTCTTGGTGTCTTCTGTTTTCAAATCTAGAAGAAAACGAAAAGATTATTAAAAGACTTAGTTACTTTACTAAAGAGAGTAATGGTATTAAAATTGCCGAGTATGATTTGAGAAGTAGAGGACCTGGAGAAGTTTACGGTACAATGCAATCTGGAATACCAAATCTAAAAGTTGCAAATTTTGGTAATTCTGATTTTTTAATGTCAGTACGAGAAGCAGCTTTAAAGCTAATATCTAAAACTTATTAAACATGAATGTTTTTCAAGCAATAATCTTAGGAATAGTACAAGGCCTAACAGAATTTCTACCTGTTAGTTCTTCCGCGCATTTAACCATAATCCCCGAAGTCCTAAAACTTGAGAATACAAGTATCGATTTTGATGTATTTCTCCATTTCGCAACTCTTATGGCAGTCATTATTTATTTTAGAAAAGACATAGTCAAAATTTATCAAGGTGTGTTTTCTAAAGACAAGACTGAAAGAAAAACCCAACAATTATTAGTAAAGAACTTAGCAATCGCTACCCTTGTGCTAATCCCATTTCTGCTATTTTTCAATAATTTAATTGAATATAGTCAAAGCAACTCATTAATAACAATAGTTCTACTGATTCTTTTTGGCATCCCCTTATTATTTATTGAGCAAAAATTCGCAAATAATTCGAGAAATTATCTTGCATTAGATACAAAATCAAGTCTACTAATTGGATTCGCACAAGCTATCGCCCTATTTTCAGGTGTCTCTAGATCTGGGATTACAATTATGACAGGCTTAACAAGAGGGTTAACTAAAGAAGCCGCTAAGAAATTTGCCTTTTTATTATCAATTCCAACAATTTCTGCAGGATTCCTCTTAGAATTATTAAAGATAGCAAATAATTACCAGTTTCAAGAGAGCTTCTTAGTCATATTTGCTGGTTCATTAGCCGCCTTTATCAGTGGCAGCTTTGCTATAAAGATACTTATGGACTTTTTGAAACACAAATCTTTAGCTGTCTTCGGATATTACAGAATAATATTAGGTATAATACTTTTAATTATTTTGTTATAGACCAAATGTGAAGAATTTTGAATTGATTATTATTCTTGAAGATATTCGCTCTGCCTTAAATGTAGGAGCAATTTTTCGAACCTGCGATGCAGTAGGGGCATCTAAACTAGTATTAACTGGTATTACCCCTCATCCTCCACATCCCAAAATACCAAAAACTGCACTGGGAGCAATAGATAGCGTCCAATGGGAATATATAGCAGATACAAAAGCAGCAATAGATAAGTATGCTGCCAACAGTAACTTAGTGGCAGTTGAGCTCACTGCAAATTCGCATAATCTTTATGAATACAAATTTGCTAAGCCAACTGCTTTAGTCTTTGGGAACGAAATAAGTGGAGTATCGAAGTATGCTCTTAACAAGGCAAAAGCGAGTGTAAAAATACCTATGCATGGTATCAAAGAGTCTTTAAACATTTCAACTTGTTTAGGCATAACAGCCTATGAAGTTATTAGACAATGGAATTATTAATTAAATAACTATGCTAAGAATAATTGCAGGAGAACTCAAAGGTAGACAGATAGAAGTGCCAGAGAAGGGCACTAAGCCCATTACCGATAGAATAAAGACTTCAATTTTCGATCTGATTCGAGATTTCATACCAGCTGCAACAATACTTGATCTTTTTTCTGGCAGTGGGAACTTTGGCATAGAGGCAATTAGTCGCGGTGCGGCAAAGGCGGTACTAGTAGACTCAGGTGACATTCAAACAGAAATTATTAAAAAGAATATTAAACATCTTGAAATTTCAACAAAATGTAATGTCTTTAAACGAGATGTATTTATTTTTTTAAAACAAACAACTGATATATATGATATTATCATGCTTGACCCTCCATTTCCTTTTTCTGAAAAGAAAAAACAAGAATTACTAGACATTTCATTGCCTAGGTTATCTTCAAGTGGGGTATTGGTTTTCCGCTATCCTAGCAATGAAAAATTTTCCATCAAAGAAGATTTAGTATATGAAGAAGCATATCAGCAGAAATACGGCGTCTCTGTAGTATCATTTTTTAAGAAAATACTGTAAAATAAATGCACAAACATGCTTATCTGTGATAGAATAGCGTGGTTAAAATAGATTATTAAAAGAATAAAGTTATCTAATAATGGGAGCATTACCAAAAAGAAAAATTTCAAAACAAAGAAGAGATAATAGAAGAGCACATGATGCCTTAAAGTCTCCAACACTTGCAACTTGCCCAGAATGTAAGCATAAGAAAGTGTCTCACCAAGTTTGCCCAAATTGTGGTACTTACAAAGGTGTTCAAGTACTTAAAGTTTCTTAAACGTTGATGACAGCGGAGTTTGACCCCAGACATAACGCAAGAATTATTACCTTACAGAGATTATTCGAAAAAGAGTTTAAACTCTGTAACCCTAATTTAGCTACTGAATATAATTTCGATAATTTACAACTAATTGAGGCAACCGATCTTGAAGATTACGATACTGAATTAGTAGATACTCTCATTGGTGAAATCGACCGCCTCACACCTCAAATAGATGAACTTATAACTGAACTTGCTCCTGAGTGGCCAATTTCAAGCATCTCGAAGATTGACTTGAGTATTTTAAGAATGGCAATAGCAGAAGGTTTTATATTAAAAATTACTCCACAAAAGGTAGTTATAAATGAGGCAATAGAGTTATCTAAAGAATTCAGTAACGATCAAACCAGAAAATTTGTAAGCGGTGTTCTAGGTAATTTGTTTTCTAACCAAAAAGAATTAATTAAATAGTAAATATGTTAGTTTCAGAACAAGAACAAATAAAAATATCCGAATTTGAAGCAAAAATTGGAGTCATATTTAATGACAAATCTCTTATCAAACAAGCATTAATTCACAGATCTTTCATTAATGAAGCAAATGAAAAAAACGATTTAAATCATAATGAAAGAATTGAATTTCTTGGAGATGCAGTATTAGAGTTAGTAATCACTGAATACTTGTTTAAAAATTATCCTGAATATAAAGAAGGTGAATTAACTAGTTTTAGAGCTGCAACGGTTCGTACTACAAGCTTAGCTGCAACAGCAGAGACTTTAGCGATAGGTGATTATATTTATATGAGCAAAGGGGAAGAAAGCACCGGAGGAAGACATCGCCCATATATCTTAGCAAATACCTTTGAATCAATTTTAGGAGCAATCTACCTTGATCAAGGTTTTGAAAAAGTTACAGAGTTTTTGCATAAAGTGTTGATACCAAAAATTACTACCATTGTAGAACATAGACTTGATATTGATAATAAATCTAAACTACAAGAAGTGTCTCAAGAGAGAATAGGTTTAACCCCTTCGTATCATATGTTATCCGCTTCCGGTCCTGATCATGCAAAAGAATTCATTATGTGTGTTAAGATTGGAGACCATAATTTTGGCGAAGGTAGCGGTAGAAACAAGCAAGAGGCTGAAGAGCAGGCAGCTGCACATGCCCTTGAGAATTGGGAAAGTCTCTATCAAAGACATTTTAAACTTGCCTAAAAAGGCTTTTACAGATATAATTGCTTGTCTTAGATAAAGCTTTTTTGATAAAATTAGCAAAATTTATTAAATTTATTCAGATTCAGTCACTATAATGTTAAAAATCAGATTAACTAGAACAGGTAGAAAACATATGGCTTCATATAGAGTTGTTATTGCTAACGAAAGAAGTAAAAGAGATGGTGAATTTCTTGACTATGTTGGCACATACGACACAAATACAAAACCAAGCACAATTGTTTTAAACAAAGAAGCTATTACTGAATGGATTGCGAAAGGTGCACAGCCAACCGATACAGTAAAAGGTCTAATGATTAGGGCAGGAATGTTAAGTAAACCTAAAAAAACCGAAGTTAAAGTATTTAAAGTAAAACCAGGCAAAAAAGCAACCGAAAGAGCTAGTAGTAAATCATAATTATTTCATTTAGCTGCCATTAATAATTTTATTCCGTTTTTCTTATGAAGGAAGTATTAAATTATATTCTTAGTAGAATTGTCGCAGATCCAAACGAAATAAATATTGAAGAAACCTTCAACGAAGAAGGTGAAACTGTATTAAATGTAAAATTGCCAGAAGCTGAAAGAGGTATTGTTATCGGCAAAGGTGGAAAGAATATTTCATCAATTAGAAATATTGTTTCAATTATCGCTAAGAGAGAGAACAAAAGAGTAAGAATAAAAATCTTAGATTAATTTATTCAGCATCTTCTTTAAAGTATACTTCAGAGCTTTCTGGCTTAACGCCAATTTCTTCGCTATTATCAAAAGCATTTCCAATAAACTTCTTCTCTAAAAATTCTAAGACTAGTGGATTAATTTGGCTATTCTCGCTAATCGCAAAATATGCTTTAACCGGGTCAAAATTCTTGCTTGGTGAAAATTGATATTTTACTAGACTAATTTCACCAAACCATTTATCTGATTCGCTACTATTTAATTCCATTTTTTCAACCACAAAAAAATCTTGTCCTTGATAAAGATTGATAAAGAAATTTCTGATATTAATTAATTCCCCTTCAATATCAAATTTCGTAGGAATTTGAGATAAAGGAAGGGTAGAAGCATCTAATTCAGAGTTAGTATCAATAGTATCACTACTTCCTTCGTTGGCTACTAATACTACTTCTCCAGTTTTTAAGACACCATTTATTAAACTATTAACAGCAATCGCTTGAGAAATTCTATCTCCAAACTTTACAATTTCAGTTCTACCGGTTGGGACAATGC
>CALARN010000144.1 GCA_937889205.1 uncultured bacterium | reverse complement strand
GAATGGTCTAGTAATGTTTTTGCTAATAATAAAAATGTTGTTAGAAAAGGCGATCAGTTTGAAGAGCATGGGGATGGCTATAGAGTGGTTTCCAGCGGAAGCTCTACAGTATTCGCTAACGGAAAACAATTAGCTAGGATTGGTGATCCAATTTCTTGTGGAGCTAACATTGCATCTGGTAGTAGTGATGTAATTTCAGGATAGAACCAATGAAAGATTATATTCAAAATTCACTTGAAGCTTTGGATGATTTGCTATCCGAGGTTACTATTAAAGATATGAAAACAAAAGAACAGAAAGAAATTTTACTTTCTGTTAAAAATATTAGAAATATTGTAGACGCCGATCACGATAAATTAAGCATGGGTACTTTATCTAAAGTAGATAAAGAAAAATTACGTGGCCTTATTGTAAAAAGTTTGAAGTCTGCGGCAGGTACTATTGGTCGTATTAAAGATCTAGTAGATACTACCGATGCTACTGATATGATTCAAGGGGCATTATCTGTGACAGTTAAAAATCAGAGTGATGCTCTGAAAGCATTTAAGTGAGATTCAGTATGGCTGAACATAGTTACGAATTATCTCATAGCACCACCGGCTTGTCAGAATCTCCAGTAATGACAATGAACGATGATGGTGGTGAAGTAAATATCGTATATGAAGGTGATCGCTGCACCGCTTTGTGGTTAGAGTTCACTCATAAAAATGACGAGGGGAGTGAGGTAAAGCGTAAAATTCCTGTCATGCCCCTTGCAAAACATTCGTCCAGCTTAAGTAAAAAGATACCGGCTAAGGCTGAATTTAAATTAATCGCAAGTGTTGGCAGAGGAGGTTTTTTACGCGCTGACATAATCTATTAGAGAGCGCAAAATGGAAGAATTTCATGGTAAAGGCTATTCAAATACCCCTCTAACTAACGACGAAGCCGCACAGTTCAGACATATGTATGCTACTGTGTCACAAGATTGGGGTGCACTTAAGAAATTAATTACTGTGATTAAAGCTGTAGTTATTTTATATGATGCTATTAAATATATTGGACCTGTCTTAATAACATTAGCGGGGATCGGATATTACCTAAAAACCCAAGGAGTTATCTAACATGAGCGATTTCCAGCATTTCAGATACCGGGTAAGTCGGTTAAGTCTTCCTATGAAGCTTACGCTAAGTGGTATGTTGACTACGCTTGGAGTTCTTGCGTTCACTGTTGGGGTAGGTGCTTCTACCTTGGTAGAAGCTGTTAAAAAAGTAAAACCTAATCAACAGATTGTAATCAATCCAGAAGAGACTATCACAGGCACGACTTTGATAGTCGAAATTGTACGGGATGGTATGACAATATGCAGAGGCGAAGGTTTGCCATCTGTAGATGAATCATCCTATACTAAACAATATTCAATTGAAAAACCTATCGCTAAATGCCCAACTATTAAGCATGGCGATTCTGTAAAAGCTACATGGGTGCAGTCAAGTGAAGTAACAATCTCAAAACGGTGAAATTATGTCGGTAAATGATATCAAACCTTGGCTGCCTAGAACTACTTACTATAAAGATGAATCATTCATTTTTAAAGATGTAGTATACAAGGTACTACAGACTTTTATTACCGGGCAACTTTTCGATGATAATGATTCTCGGTATACGGTAGATACAGTTCAATCAGGTGAACAAGGCAGAGGTATCTCCAGTGTTGTTATCGAAAATGGTGATTTAATAATCACTTATTCTGACGGACAAGTAGAAAATGTAGGTTCGGTCGGTGGTGGTTCTTCCACTACTTCGATAATCGAGAGTTTAGCAGTCACTTCTACTAATACTCTAGCTGAAATGACTTACTCTATAAAAGAAAATACTAAAGCTAAACTATTTGTGAATCATTTGGTATATTTTAATGTAGGTTCTTCGTATTTTA
>CALARN010000143.1 GCA_937889205.1 uncultured bacterium | reverse complement strand
TAATAGCGTAATCTCCTAGTAACTCAAACCAAAAGCTTTCAAATCCAAAAAAATGATGGTCAAATATTTGTATGATTTTATCCTTATCAACACCAATTAGTAATTTATGTGGATCAGAAAAATCAACTAATATAAATTCTGTATCTGTGTCCTCAGCCTCCTCTTGAGTCGCATTGGTCGGTAAACCCCAATTCTTAATAGAAGCTGGAACTGATACCGTATAATCTTGACTAATTAAAATTCCTACTTCTTGATTTTCTAATGCTAGAAGCTCATGATAAGCAATTGCACAAGCTAAGGCATCAATATCTGTATTACCAAAACCAGATGTAATTATCTTCATTTTAAAACTAATTGTTGAGATTTTAATTCTTTAATATTTTTAGCACCAGTAGTGAACAACGCAACTTGTAACTCTCTTTTAATTCTCTCTAGTGTGGTTACGCAAGCCTCACTAGATTCAAGGGCTGGGGCAAGTAAAGACTTTGCTGCGGCAGCAATATCTGCACCTAAAATTAATGCTTTAGCAATATCCAAACCGGATCTAATACCACCTTCTGCAATTAATTGCATATCAGCTACCTTTTTACATTGTAACAATGCCTCATCGGTGGGGATTCCTTCTTCTGCGAATAAAAAGCCGAGATCATCTTGTCGACGATAAGCTTCTACTACTGTCCATGATGTTCCACCCATACCTGAGATATCAATCCATTTAATGCCAATTTCTGACAAAGCTTTAGCCGTTTTGTAATCAATCCCTGTGCCGACCTCCTTAATAATTACTGGTTTATTGATCAAAGGTAATGCTTTGTCTAATTTTTCAAGTAACCCTTCAAAATTGACATCACCCTCCGGTTGCACAGCCTCTTGCAAGTGATTTAGGTGTAAAAAAATTGCATCGGCTGAACTAATATCTAGTAGTCTATTAATCTCATCTGCTCCAAATCCATAGTTTAATTGGACTAAACCAAGATTGGCAATCACTGGTATATTTTTACAATACTGTTTTACTTGAAAGCTTTTGGCGGCTATTTCATCTTTAAGTGCAATCCTCATTGACCCAAGCCCTAAACCGACTCCAACTTCAGCACAAGCTCTGGCAAGGTTTTCATTAATACTACCAGCCTTGGCAGGCCCACCCGTCATCGAAGCCACTAAAAATGGAAAACTGAGTTTATAACCTAAAAATTTTGTGTTGGTATCAATTTTCTGCAAATCAATTTCGGGTAAAGCAGAATAGGGAAGGCGATATTTATCTAAAGGGTTCATTATTGGCTCAACATCCTGCTCATTAACAATGCGAATATGATCTTGTTTTCTTTGATATATTTGATTATCTTGTTTCATCTAATGCAAATGTAGTTTAGCTAATATGCTGTAATTATATCAAAAGCAATTGCGTTAATATATGTTGCAATCATAACTCACCAATTTGTGTTTCTATACACTTGATAAACAATAGATTATAGTTATAATAAGCTAATGAAGATTAATACTTGTAGATAATGCAAGCACAATTTCACAATCTAGTAACAATTGCCCTGATATCCTTAATTATTGGGGGACTGATTGCAGTTCCCATTATTTCATTGCTATACAAGGCAAAAGTAGTGAGAAAAATTGAAGTCGATTTTTCAACACTAATAGCTGAAAGAAAAACAAAATACGGTACTCCCATCATGGGAGGCCTTATTTTTATACTGACAATAATCATCGTTACCCTAATTTTCAATTTAAATATTTTTACCGCAATTCCTTTGTTGCTATTTACTTTAACTGGAGCATTAGGTGCCGCGGATGATTTGTTAAATATTTTTGGTAAGTCAAGAAAGTTTAAAACAGTTGATAGAGTGGTTAAACTCATTCAAGTGCATAAAAGCTTCTGGGTAAGGCTACGATACATTGTTTTCTTTCCCTGGTTTCTTTTTGTCGGAATTATGCATGCCTTCGAATCTAGCCCGGGTAGTGGATTAAGAGCACATGAAAAATTATTAATCCAGGGTTTAATCGGAGCAGTTCTTGGAATTTGGTTTTTTAAATTGTATGGTGGTCTAATGTGGATTCCCTTCATTGGTACTTTCGATATTGGTTGGCTAATCGTTCCTTTTGCCATTGTCACATACATGGCTACAGTTAACTCGGTTAACATTTCAGATGGCATGGACGGCCTAGCAGGAGGCATGGGCGTAATCACTCTTTACAGTCTTACAGCCATTGCTTTCGTTACAAATCTATACAGCACTGCAATTTTTGCAGCTACAGCACTTGGAGCGTTAAGTACCTATCTTTACTTCAACATCAAGCCAGCTCGTGTACAAATGGGTGATACCGGCTCATTTGCATTAGGTGGTTTAATTTGCATTATTGCTTTTTCAATAGGTAAACCTGTTCTTTTAATTATTGCTGCATTACCTTTTTTAATTGAAACCTTGAGTACAATTGTGCAAGCAATTAGCAGAAGAGTTTTTGGTAGAAGAGTATTACAAATGGCACCGTTACATCATCACTTTGAAATAGTAGGTTGGAGCGAAGATAAGGTAGTTGTTAGATTCTGGCTATTCGCCATTGCCTGCAATATGCTTGCATTGTGGTTAGCATTCTTTTAATAAATCGGGTTGCTATTCTGCAGAGAATTCTTTATAATCTGAAGCATTGTAGCCGAGGTAGCTCAGTTGGTAGAGCATGCGACTGAAAATCGCAGTGTCGCCGGTTCAATCCCGGCCCTCGGCACATTAATCACTACAATCATATAGGGGCGCTTAGCTCAGCTGGCTAGAGCAATTCATTTACACTGAATAGGTCAGAGGTTCGAATCCTCTAGCGCCCACCAATATTGAACATATACAAGTTCAATATAATTAATCCCAACCAATATAATGTTTTCAAAATTTGAAATATATAGTATTTATATCCCATTGTCCTAGCCATAGATTATCTATTCCTGTATAATTACCCCTATGCAACATAACTTCAAAAAACAATTTGGGCAAAACTTTTTACAACATCTCGAGTGGGTGGAGCGTCTAGTTGAAGCTGCCGATTTA
Organism: uncultured bacterium; assembly: GCA_937889205.1. Classification (GTDB taxonomy): domain Bacteria; phylum Patescibacteriota; class Dojkabacteria; order B142; family OLB20; genus CALARN01. The sequence continues at coordinate 1,176 of CALARN010000143.1, read as the reverse complement.
GATAAAAATGATGTTGTTATTGAAATTGGTCCAGGTGATGGCGTAGTAACTGAAAGAATTGCACAAAGTGCGAAGAAAATTACTAGTCTCGAGATTGACGACGAACTAATCCCTGTTCTTAATGAAAAACTTCAGAATTACGACAATATCGAAATTGTTCCTATAGATGTATTACAATGGGACCAAACCAGCTTAGGAGATATTAACTATAAAGTAGTGGCCTCATTACCATACAACATCTCAAAGAAAATTATTAATAAATTTCTAACCTCAGCCAATCCACCAATACAGATGGCTTTACTTATACAAAAAGAAGTAGCTTATGATTATGTTGCTAAAAAACCAGATGCCACTTTCTTAGGAACAGTAGCAAAGATTTATGCAGATATTGAATTAACAACTACAGTACCTAATAACGCTTTCTTCCCCATGCCAAAAGTTGACGGAGGGATTTTAAAGTTCACTAATATTAAACCCAAAACTAGTGAACCTGAAGAATTAATCAAATTTATCAAAATAGGGTATAGCGCACCCAGAAAAAAGTTAAGCAGTAATTTAGCAAATATCGGTTATCAAAAAGCCGATATTGAGAAAACCTTAACAGCACTCAACTTATCAGCTACAGCAAGACCGCAAGAATTAGATTTAAATGATTGGCAAGAACTAGAGCTTAAGTTAAAGCACAAATAATGAGGGCACAACTGAGTATTAAAAACAATTTTCGTATTTGGAAGATTAAGACTAAGCATGGCTTAATTACCACACCCTTATTTATGCCAGACGCAACATATGGCGCAGTTACAGCAGTTTCCACACAAGACTTAATAGACACTAACACCGAAGCACTTTGCACAACAACTCTTCACTTAGAACAACAATTGGGCAGCGAATATTTAGAAAAATTTGGAGGGATTCATAAGCTAATGAGCTGGGGAAGACCAATCCTTACCGATAGCGGAGGATTTCAAGTTTTTTCACTAATTAACAGGCAAAAAAACTCAAAGAATATTATTTCTAATGCAGGCTGCTCATTTACTAATCCTTTAGAAGGCAGTTTTAACTTTCTTTCACCTGAAATCTCTCAAGTAATTCAACACCGCATTGGTTCAGATATTCGCGTAGTGATCGGAAGAGCGTCGTGTAGGGAAAGAGTGTAGATCTCGGTGGTCGCCGTAT
>CALARN010000142.1 GCA_937889205.1 uncultured bacterium | reverse complement strand
GAAAATACTGAAAAAGGTGCTAAGTACGCTCTAGTAATTGGTATTTCCGATTATTCTGGTACATCAAGCGATCTACAGTATTGCGATGATGATGCTAACGATTGGAAAACAAGATTGCAAGCAGAGGGTTATAGTGTTACTATAATTCTAGATAGAAACGCAACTAAATCGGCAATTGAATCGGCCGTTAATACCCTAGCAAGTCGTTCAGTTGCAGGCAACACCATAGCTTTCTGCTACTCAGGACATGGCAGTAGCGGAAATATTGTTACTACAGACCTATACTACATTAGCAGCTCGTGGTTTAAAACAAAATTCACCAATTCAACCAGCACAAAAATGATGTTCTGTTTCGATGCTTGTCAAATTGGTGCAATGAAAACTTCCTTAAGCAAAACAGGCCGGGTTATTGCAGTTGCTTCAAATACAACGGTTTACTCCTACGATGGCGATGCTACTATGAAAAATGGTGTTTTCACATACTACCAAATGAGGGGATTTGATTACATGGGATACGTTTACCTTGAATCGGACTGCAGCTACGCTTGTACTCAAATGAAATCGTGGGCATCGGCACGAGGATTAACCGTTGCTCCATCCTATGGCGACTACTACTCTGGAAGTTTCGATTTATAGTCAATCATTTTGACTTACAACAAATTAAAAGCCTCGCTCTGCGGGGCTTTTCTGTTTGTCTCAACATTGTTCAATCCCCCAAAAAGTTGATAAAAAATGAGCCCGTGCATCGGAAATGGTTTTTTATGGGTTACAAATTGCATTTTGTCGATTTTTTAATAATCGTTTGTAATAACACGCTATCTTACGCTCAGTTTTTTAACATTTATTAACCAAACCAAAACTAAACTAAAATGAGAACACAAAAATGGATTAAGCTAGCATTTGTTGCTATGTTTGTGGGTGTTGTATTTCAAAATTGCTCTAAGGAAGACGAATTAGTTCAAGATGAGCAAATAACTTTTAGCGTACGTCCAGACTTTGAAACTATCGACAACAGACCAGCCGATGTTATTGCAAAGTTTAAGGTTACTGGCAACGATGCTGTTGCAGTAAAACTTGACGAGAATGCACCAAAAGGTTCAAAAATTGCTTTGGTTATAGGTATTTCTGATTACTCTGGCACTTCAAACGATCTTCAATACTGCGATGATGATGCAATTGATTGGAAAGCTCGTTTACAAGCTGAAGGTTACACTGTAACTTCTCTTTTAGATTTGAATGCTACTAAAGCAAACATTGAAGCAGCTATCAACACCTTGGCTAGCCAATCTATTGCAGGTAACGAGATTGCTTTTGTTTATTCTGGCCATGGAAGTAAAGGAAACATTGTAACATCTGATTTATACTACATCAACAACTCTTGGTTCAAAACAAAATTCTCTACTGCAAAAAGCACTAAAATGATGTTTACTTTTGATGCTTGCCAAATTGGCGCTATGGCTACTGCACTTAATGCCACAGGTAGAGTAATTGCTGTTGCATCAAACACCACAGTATACTCTTACGATGGTGATGCTACAATGAAAAACGGTGTTTTCACATACTACCAAATGAAAGGCTTCGACTCAATGGGTTATATTTATGCAGAGCCTGATTTCCTGTATGCTGTTGACCAAATGAAAGCATGGGCAAAAACAAAAAGACTTAGAGTTGCTCCTTCGTATGTTGATTCTTACA
>CALARN010000141.1 GCA_937889205.1 uncultured bacterium | reverse complement strand
TCATCCAATTGATTGCGTTTACAATACCTAAAATCCAAATAATGGTGATTAAATCAGCTGGAAGTACCATATTATATACAAACAAGCCAAAATTCAGGGGTTGTTCAAGTAAATTGAAGTCTAGTATTGTACCGGCAAGGGTTATACCAGTGATGGTAATACCGCTAAGCACAGCTATTAATGCAGCAATGAACTGTATTAGCATTTGTTTGCTGGGGCTAAGCTCGTACTTGTCATCAATGACACCACCAATTATCAAGATGGTTAAACCCCAAACAAGCCCGCTAATTTGCGGATTTGTTTGCATTTGTGAAAAAGCGACAATCACAAAAGGGACTAATACTGCTAGCCCACCGATGCGTAGCTTCTCTTCAGTATGAATTCTTGTAGCAATACTTCTATCGGTACGCTTTCTTTTAGCTTGAGGTAGGTCAACAAATCCAAATCTTTGAGCAATAGTTCCAATTAAGGGAGTGATAATAAATGCAATTGTAAGCACAGTAAGTAGAGTTGGTAGTATGTCTAGATATGGTTGAATCTCAGGCATCAACTTAATAGATTAAAATAAATGATAATATTTGCGCTAAGCCAATTGCTAGTAAAATGTTCGCAATAATAATTGAGATATTTAACATTAACACTAAGCGACGGTCAAAATGAAAAATCTTTGCAGAATAAATTGAGGTAATGATGGCGAAAACAATTAAGATAATTGGAAGAGCGATTAAAGTGCTTTTTCCTAGATTTTGCCAATTTTGACTTGCTTGATTATAAAACAAAGGTATGTCGGCAGGTAACACAGTATAGTACCGATAAAGCACATAACTGATAATGAGCGCATTAGTTATTGATGACATCAATGCTGCTACAAAGAAGAAGCTTCGCCAATATGGAATAATACCGGCATAAGTAATTCTCTTATCAATTTTTCTTTTTAAGCCGTATACAACATCTGTTTTGCCATTTTTAATAGGCATTGCTAATTGTGTATTCTTTTCCCTTTTTGTCTCCTTTACTGTTTCCATTATTTCATGATATTACATCACGAGATTATATGCTAGATGTCTGTCCGAAGTCTAGTACACCATGCTTTACTTTGTTTTATAAATAAAATATAATAACCGCTCGTTCTTTGTAATAATGCAAAGAAGTTAGCGTTTTAGAAAGCTAGTTTGTAAAATTTGTCATGACAACATTTGAATCAAGCCTTGTGCCAGAAGAAACAGAAGTCAGAAGTATTAAAAAGCCTACAAATGGCTTTCTTGGTATTGTAGGGCAGAATATCTTACATAATGAGGTACCCAGATTGCTTGCTTCAAGGGCAATCGCGATTCCTGAAGAGATTAGACAAAGGACAAGCTTAACCTTTACAGAAAACGCAGCAAGAGCCGCAGAGATTATATTAGCATCACAAGACAATGGTTCAAGTTTAACATTAAGTGATACTGACGGAGTATTTGTATATGCTGGTTCACTTTTTGATGAACAACAATTTGCAGCTTTAGAGAGTCTACAATCGCAACAGCATAAGTTTTTGGTAACCACTAATAGAAAACCTTTTTTCCCATTTACAAATTCAATTAGTGAACAGGTTAAGAGCAGGAAAGTTGAAATTTTTCTGGGGCAAGATCAACAAAATCCTTTTAATAATGAACCCTACATCAGAGAGGCGTTACTGACTTCCGTTGGTGATTTTGTTGCATCCAAAGATGGTAGATTGGAACGCGTCAATTTTGTTTTTGATACATTAAACTTATTACCTCTTACTTGGTATGATTTCATGCGCGGAACAGGAATAACCAACGCTTTTTTTCCACAATTTGTAGTTAATGAGTTAGTGAAAAGTCGTAAAATTTCACATGATTTACTACCAAAAATAAATTTATTTGCAATTAATCCATTTATAAAGAATCCATTGACTATAGATTATTGATGAGGTTAAATTATAGTACTTATCAATTTGTTAATGGCAATTTTTAATGCAGTTCCAAGTCAAGATCAATTATTAGGGGCAACATACCGTAATCTTGCAGGTTTAACCACAGGCAAAACATATAAAAGAGACGATGAAGCATATTATGCTTTAGCAGAGAATCCGGTACGTGAAACCCAACAAGTATTTGGCTTCCCTAATTTACATGCAGCAGCAAGCTACTTCATTACTCAGCCATCTGCGCGTATCGGGACGATGGATACTGATGGAGTATTAGTGAGGGCTGAGCGCAAGCATTTTCATAAAAAATGTGAAGCAATAAAGGCTGTTGTATTGCCTTCATTGTTTCCTGCTCACGGCAGATTAGAACAAGCTACAGATCAAGAAGGGTTATCTACACTTGGTAATCTAATTAAAAGAGATTTATTACAGTTATTGGGTATTTCAATAAGCTCATCAAGGCTACCTCGTCAACCAGAAATTAAAAGAATGTATCAAGAGGTTGGTGCCAAAGATTATATTTGTGCTTTACCTCGAAATGAAATCCCTTTAAGTACAAAATTATCTACGGCTTGGCAAGATTTCTTAGCAAAGATGGAAGAAATAAAGGGACTAACTAATCAAGCTGGTATAGAATACAGTCATTTTTTTGATATTATCGCACCTATTAAAAGCATGGCATTTAACAATGGTGAAGAAGGTGTATTTGCACGTTGGGTTGGCAATATGTTGCAATCTTGGGGATTACAAGTAGAGACGGCATTAGTTGAATTTAATCCGTACTTTCCGGCCAATGGTCAGGTGATGCGTAGTGATTTGCAATTCAAAGATATTACATAATTATCCGAAATCTCTTATAATCAAGAAATATATTAAAACAAGCTCATGAATGAAAATAATAAGAATAATAAGAATCGCTTTTATGTACCTGTTAATTGGTTTAAAAGCTTGAGGATTGCAGTTAGAGGTTTATATTTAATAATTAAAAACGAACGCAACTTCAGAATTCAGCTGTTCATCGCCTTTTGCGTAGGTGTCATGGGGATTTGGTTAGATATTTCTCATCAAGACTGGGTATCAATTGGATTATTAGTTTCATTAGTGCTTATTTCTGAGGCGTTTAACTCGGTAATAGAGGCGTTATCAGATACCATTTCTCAAGAGTATCGAGTAAATATTAAATATGCCAAAGATGTTGCTGCAGGTGCAGTTTTAATATCAACAATTGCCTCGATTATTGCGGGTTCAATAATCATAGTACCCTATTTGCTTAGATTGGCTTCTCTTTAAGTTTAAGTAGAAAGCCAATGTAGCTTGAAAGTAAATGTAATCCGAAGTATATAATGAAGATTGCTAAATACTGTACGATTGTGAATTGCATGTAAAAACTGATAAATATTAATGCCCCAATAATATAATCTATTTGATCAAACGGGAACCAACTGTCACCGGGTTTGATTGCCGTTCTGCGTTTAAAAAAGCTTTTGATAGCATCGCCTATTAAAGCTCCGCTCGCAGCCAAAGTTCCATATATTATTACATTAATCTCTTTGACATTCATAATAATGTGATATTGCAAGTCAGAATTATTAATCAGATAATCCTTGATTAACATAGTAGTCAGTATCCCAAAGACAATGCCAAAAATTAGCCCTCTAATTGTTTTGTGGTCACCAAATATTCTGATACCTTTATAGGTTTTTTTAAAGTCTAGCGGGTAATTAAATCTTTTCAGAAATGGAGTCTTGGCAACGATGACGGGTATTGAATTAGCGATGCCGGCTGGTAAAAATAATAATATTGCAACTAAGATTTCATTAAACATTTTTTAAGATTTCGTTAATATTTAATTTGGCTAAATTTATAATCATTGAGGGTATTACAGCGCCTTTTTTAATAAAATTTGCTTTAGTATCCCAGAACCAGCGCGTATCAATAAACTTCACATTGTCATTATTAACAATAATGTTGTCGGTTTTCATCAACCAATTACCTATTTGCAGAATTGGATATCTTGGCCTGGTATCTGGGACGATATGAATTTGCATATTCATTAATAGAATCAGGTAAATGAGTAATACCATTTGTTTGCGGATTTTAATATCGAGCTTTTGAATATCTTCATCATGCAACAAATTACCCTTGATAAACTGTTGCACGATGAAGAAGGTGTCTTTATTCTTATTCTCCGGAGAAATTGATTGGCCAATTAGTAAATATTCTTTAGGAAGAAAATTATGATACTTTGTATCTGAAACAAGCAATTCATCGATTTTGGGGTTAAGTTTAATTTTGTAATAGCTTTCTAAATCATCTTTATAAAACAGTAAAGAGTCACGGATGTTCTTTTGAGCATTGTAAATTAGCTCTAAGTTTGGATGATAATAGTCGTTCGGATTAGTAAAATAGCCAAAGTACTGCACAAATTTTAAATATGCTTTGTATTGTCTTAATATTTCTCTTCTACTTGGTAGAAAAGTAAATGAAAAAAGACTTAGTAGTTTTGATGAAAGACTCGCAGATAAAGGTAATTTTGTATCTCCAAAGAAGTTGAGGTCTAGATCCCATCTGCCCTCTTTGACAACCCAATCCATATCACGAATTTTATACACTCTTGCCTGTAGACCTGAAGAAATAAATCTTAATTGTGTATTAGAAAACATGCGTTTTGTTGGCGCTAGTCTTACTGTTGTTTGCTCAGGTGAGTAAATGGCGTATCGTTTTAGCAGATTTTCAAAATTATTACCTTTTTGCGAAAAAAACTTTCCAGCAGAGACGCCGGTTTTAAGAAACTTCTTCCAGTTTATTTTTTTAAGCGAAAACAGCTGTTTAAATTTCATAGCTACATTTTAACTGCTTTTATTTGCAAATCATAGTGTAACAGAAAACAGTTGCTATGCTAGAATGTAAGCAATTAATTTCTTCTATTTTACAACTATGTTAAGTCAATTAAGACCGAAGATTAATCCACTTGTAGAACTAATAGCTAAGCCCTTTATGAGAATTCACCCCAACATTTTAACATTGCTAGGCTTGATTCCACCAATTTTGTTTTTATCTTTTATGCTTAATCAACAATATCTTTGGGCATTGGTATCTTTCTTGGGGCTATTTTTCGATACTTTAGATGGCGCGGTAGCTAGAAAGACTAAGCGGACGAGTGCTTTCGGAGCTATGCTTGATTCGACTTTTGATAGAGTGACAGATGCAGTATATATATTTGCATTTGCAGCAACTGGTTTTGTTTCTTATCCTTTGGCATTTTTAGTGCTGGTATTGTCGTATCTCATTAGCTACATTCGTAGTCGTGCAGAGTTAGCGTCTAAAGGTGGTTTTGTACTAAGTATTGGAATTATTGAAAGACCGGAAAGATTGATAATTATGTTTTTTGCACTATTAGGACAGTTATTATTAAATAATTTCATGTTGCTTGAATTAGGCTTTGCATCGTGGGCGTTTGGCTTATTAGCAATACTTTCTTTCGTTACGGTTGTGCAGCGAATTAGTGCATCAAGCAGGCTATTAAGGGCGATTGATTAATTTATAGTTGCAAAAAATACACGAAATAATGTACATTGTATTTTAACGCAGTTATTAATTTTTTATCCTATCGTTTACATCATGGTTAAATCAAGTAAGCTAGGTGTTTGTGCATTGTCAGTATTTACTGCAATTGCATTATTTTATGCGGTTCCTGTGCATGCAGAAGATGAACCAGCAGCTCCACAAGGTAATCCCAGATTAGATTTAGGTATTAGTGTATCTCCAGTAAAGTTTATTTTTGATGGTAATCCTGGTGAAAAACTAACCGGTAAACTTACTTATTATAACGCTACCGGTACCGACTTGACTCTATATCTATACACAAATAATTTTAAATCTGATGGTAATACTGGCAACCCTCAATTTATCAGCGAAGAATTGCCATTTACAAGCTCTTTAAAAAATTGGATAAAATTTGATCAGGAAAGCTATCAAATTAAGCGTGTTGAGAGTAATAGCACCAATGCTTTAGTTGTTGAGTTTACTATTGATATCCCTTCAAATGCAGAGGCAGGTGGACATTATGCAGCTATTATGGCAACAATAAATGATCCTAAAAAACAATTACAACCAGATGGTGGAAATATCGCTTTCTCGGCTGATACAGGTTCAATAATTTTGCTTAATGTAAAAGGCAATGTTAATCGTGAAGTAAAACTAAAAAGCTTTACCACCGTTGATCCTTTCTCTGCTAGTAAAACCGAGACATCTTTGTTTGAATGGATGCCGGTACAGTTCTTAATAGATTTAGAGAATAGCGGAAATTCACATGCTTTTCCCATGGGAAATATTATCGTCTATCAGGGTAGCAATGTTGTACAGACTTTGAAATTTAATGAAGCTGAAAGTGCCATTCTTAGAGAAAGCACGAGACAATATTATTCAGATATGGATAAAGGCTTTGTATTTCTCGAGCCAGTACTTGAGGAGAGAGATGGTAGGCAAGTCCCTAAATTGGATGCAAATGGGAATACCGAAACGAGGCTAGCCTTTGATACCACAAAATTTGATAAACAATACTTTGGCCCCTTTAACGCAAAGCTGTTACTTGTATATGATAACGATGGTGAAAAGAAGACAATTATTGCCGACAGAGAGTTCTGGGTTTTGCCTTGGAAGATTATCTTAGCTATCATTTTAGTCATTACTGCATATTCAGTAATAAAGATTAAATCAGCGAAGAAGTCTTAGTATAAGAATATAGGTTTAATATTGAAGACCCTCAGAAAAAAACTGGGGGTCTTTTCATAATTGACTTTGGTTGTTATAATAACCTCAGCTCTTCAAAAGCGAATAATATTTTGATTGCCCGATGGTGTAAAGGTAGCACAATTGGCTGTTAACCATTTAGTCATGGTTCGAATCCATGTCGGGCAGTAAAAAATATCCTCAAAACATAAAAAAACTTGACTTCTAATAATATAATTCCCATAATTAGTTAAATGTATTTTTTAACTATTTAAGATGCGTATTTCTTCTTTTATTAAATCCTCAATCTTTACTACAGTATCTTTAGTTTTTGTTTTGTTCTCTACGCAGAGCGTTTTAGCCGAAGATTTAAATAATTCGATAGACATTCCCTCTAGTTACCAAAATATCGGGCAACCATTTGGTCTAGATATGGATAGCGATGGGAACATTTGGTTTGTTGATAGAATGAATTCAAAGATTTCAAAATATAACCCTACAACTAATCAAATAATTCGATCAGTTGGAAGGCCGGGCGATGAATTCGGGGAATTTAATGGGGGTATTCACGATTTAGCAATTGATAACCAAGGCTTTATATATGTAGTTTCAACATATGGACATTTATATAAACTAGATAGTAATGGTGGATTTATAAATAAATATGATTTAGGTGAGGTTGATAGTTCTATTAACAATCCATCATCGATATTTTTTGACTCATCGAAGGGTAATCTTTTAATAACCGCTGCTGATTCAGATAAAGTATTTAGAATTTCCACAAATATTCAACTTATAGCTTCCTATGGAAGTAGCGGTAGCGGTAATGGCGAGTTTAGTCGACCTTGGAGTACATATGTAGATCATAATGGCAAGATATATGTCACAGATGAGAATAATAGTAGGGTACAGGTTTTTAATTCAAATTTTCAATATCAATTCCAAATTTCCAGATGGAACAATGATGAATCAGGATTTGACGCTGTAAAAGATGTTATTGTGCTAAGTGATGGCACAATAACGGTTACTTCACAAAACGCTAATACAATAGAACAATTTGATTATTCAGGTAATCATATCAGAACTTTTGGATACGACGGTACGGGAGACTCAAATCTAAAAGGGCCACAGTATATGGTAAAAGATAGCAATGATAATATTTATGTTTCAACGTGGGGAAAGAATTTCGCTATTAAAAAATTTAGTAGTACAGGTAGTTTCTTACAAGCATTAACTAATGCCAGTATAACTACCCCAAAATTATTTGAACCTATTGATGTTGATTTTGATAGTAATGGCAATATGTATGTACTTGATCATGAAAGAGTTATATTATTAACAAATTCCGGAGAATATGTTTCTACATTGATAGATGACGTGTCAGGTGATAGTGTTTATCATATTACATATGGATCAGATGATAGAATTTATTTGTCAAATTATTGGGGAGTTGTTATTTATGCAGAAGTTGAGGGGCAGTGGGTATTAGATGATTATGTTGGCGTTTTTGAAACTACAGGCAACGGTAATGGTGAATTTGATCAAGCAAGAGGTATTGTTTTATCGGGGACAACTTTATATGTCGGGGACAATGGTAATCATAGAGTCCAGAAATTTGTATTATCTGGTGGGGAGTTTGTTTATTCTTCAACAATTGGAGCCGGTTGGAATGGAGAAGGAGATGCTCCAGATAATTTGAGTAGCCAACTAGCTTGGGTGCATGATATTGAGGTAGATGCATCCGGTAATCTTTATGTTACCGATGAATGGTATGTAAAGAAATATAATTCATCAGGAGTGTATCAGGGAGTATACGGAGTGAGAGATGGTGAGAACTCTTTATATGCGCCAAAATATTTAGATATTTCAGGAGATATTTTATATGCTGTAAATTCCACTACAAGCGATCCAAGAATCATGATGTACGATATTAGTACAGGTGATTACCTAGGAAGGTTTGGTAGTAAAGGTGGGGGGCAGGCTCAATTGCATGAACCAACAGGAACAAAAGTAAATCCAATAAACGACTCTTTAGTTATTTGTGACTGGTTAACTTCTAGATTAGTAAATACTGTTGGTGGCAATAGAATTTATAATTTGATTGATAGTGCTGATGTTGTATGGTTAGATACAGATAATGCTGGAGAGAGTTTAGTTAGTAAAACTTGGGATCCACTAGAGGATGATCTTGAGTCGATAAATGCTAGATTAACTTTTGGAAATTATGTAGTATCAGATTTTACTGTTGATTTGACAGAAAGTAGAGATTGGTCTGGGGTTAATGTGTTGTCATTGCCTTT
>CALARN010000140.1 GCA_937889205.1 uncultured bacterium | reverse complement strand
TATTGAAGGTACGAGCAGATACGGGGTCACCTTCTACCGCAACGATTTTACAGCTGGTTAGACATCCTGAGTTTGCTGTTCCAATTACCCGTAAGCTTTCATCAATGTCTGGAAAAGTTAGTCCACCATTGTTAACGGTGTATTGCTGCAAGCCATTTCTTAGTGACTTTAAATCATTAGCCCTTTGTTCGTTTCTAGTATCAATAAAATGTTTACCGGGGTTAATAGCAACATACACAATGGCCATAATAATAGCCAACAATGCAACGCTGAGTAATAGTTGCAGAATTGTAAAACCCTTTAACTTTTTAAGCATTTGAATAATTTCTCATAACTAGTATATGAATTTTGGTCGATGATTTAAAGGTTAGTCGTTTTTTTCTTGTAAATATGTAAAGATATTGTTATATCAAATATAATAATCATGATAATAATTACAGGAGCAACAGGGCATATAGGTAATGTAGTTGTAAAGAAGTTAGTTAAGCAGGGTTATCAAGTGGGGATTGTTACACATAAGCGATCAGCTTCAGACATTTTTCAAGGTTATGACCTTACCGAATATAATGGTTCAACAAATGATATTAATTTCTTAGAAAAGATTTTTACTGGTTCAGAAGCAGTAATCCATCTGGCCGCAAAGATATCAATTCAGCAAGGTCAGTTTCAAGAACTTCATGAAATAAATGTTGTTGGGACCAGAAATGTAATGCAGGCAGCATTAAAAGCCAAAGTCCCTAAGGTGGTGTATACATCGTCAGTGCATGCTTTATTAGAAAAGCCCATAGGCGAAGTGATGACCGAGATTGTGCCGGATGATGCTAACGATGTATTAGGCGATTATGCAAAAAGCAAAGTCATGGCTTATCATGAGGTGATAAAGGCTTTCAAGCAAGGCTTAAATGTTACGATACTTTTTCCTGCTGGTGTGATTGGTCCCTTTGATTATAAGCCTTCACAGATTGGGCAAATGATAAAAAATATCTTAGCCGGTAAGAGAAATTATTATTTCGATGGCAAGTATAATTATGTAGATGTGCGAGATGTGGCTGATGGAATTATTACTGCTCTAGATAAAGGTGAGGCAGGGGTAGGTTATTCTTTAACTGGGGAGATTGCCTCAGTTGCAGATTTCTATCAAATAATTTCAGATGAGTTAAAGCAACAAATCCCTGTAATAAAGATTAACAGCAAGGTTGCTTATGCAATTTCATTTATTACAGAATTTATAGCCAAAGTGACTAAGAGTACTGCTCTTTTCACACCATACTCATATAAAGTATTGCAGTCAAATTGTCAGTTTTCGAATGCAAAGGCTGTAGATAAATTAGGATTCAAACCCAGAACTATTAAAGACTCACTCATTGATGCGGTTAAATGGCATCAAGGTAATGAAGTGTCTTTAGATTAAATCTATCTATTAATGACTAAACATGAAGCAGAAAATATTTGTCATAGGTGGTACAGGGTATTTAGGCTATCACCTTTGTAGAGAATTAGTAGCAAAAGACTATTTAGTAACTGCGCTTTCTTTTGATAATGTTCCAGCTGGGTTTTTACCAGATGAGGTAAAGATCATTAAAGGGGATGTAAATGAGCTTAGTGATACTGAATTAGCTGAAATGATGGCAGGGCATTGGGGTTTTGTTTTCGCAGCTGGGGTTGATGATAGAGTTATCCCCAAAGCGCCTGCGTATCCATTCTTTTATGAAGGTAATGTAAAATCAATTAAAAGGCTATTGAAAATTGCAAAATCGCAACAGATAGTTAAGGCGGTTGTTTTAAATTCATACTTTGCATATTTTAATCGCCTTTGGCCCGAGATGCATTTAGCAGAAAAACACCCTTATGTGCGTTCTCGTAAAGAGCAACAAGAGATGGCTTTTGCCATTGGTGGCGAAGATATGCCAGTAGCTATAATTGAGCTACCATATATTGTAGGAGTAACCCCAACCAAGGGCTCATTGTGGAAGCCATTAGTGAAGTATGCAAATTCTAAAGGCAAACGAAAGTTCTACACAGCAGGTGGTACTGCAGTAACTTCAGTTAGAAATGTTGGTTTAGCTCTTGCGAATGCTTTAGAGAAAACCGAGAAAAACACAATTTATCAGGTGGTAGATGTAAATATGAGTTGGGCAGAGTGGTTGCAAAGTCTAGTAAAAGATCAGAATAAGAAATTACAAGTTATAACTATTCCTAAGTTCATATTAAAAATTGTGGCATTTTTTGTACATCTATTACATAAATTGCAAGGCAAAGAAGCCGGCCTTGAAATAGTTAGTTTTATTGACTTACAAACTAAAGAAACATTTATGCCTATAAAAGAGTCTAATGAAAGATTAGGCTATTTAAAATATGACATTAAAGAAGACTTCAGAGATACAGTTAAATTATGTTTAAATACATAAAATCTTGCAGCCAAGTCTAATAATCAATATAATTTGTTAACTATTTTCTTACTGAACTGGTTTTTATTATGCAAAAATGTTTATACAAATTTGGGGTTTTAGTTGTTTACATTTTTCTTCTTTCGGCTTTTTCTTCTCATCTGCCTACTAAGGTATTTGCTGATGATTTGTACACAAATGCCTACGAAATATCACGAGATACAAAGACAAAAGACGCATCAATTAATCTCTATAGTAATGGGCATTTATTGCAATTTAATAATAATTCGTATTCTTCAGAATCGGCTTCATATAGATTGCAGGTAGAATATTTGAACAGTAACAAAGTTAATCCGGAAAGTATAAATACATTAGCAGCAAATGCATTAATCCCATTACCATTAGAAAGAGTATTATATAAGAATTTATGGAATGGTATAGATGTAGAGTTTGTAAAAGCTAGTGGGATAGTCAAAAGTAATTACTATCTAGATGAGCATGCAAATGTGGAAGATATTCAACTTAAATATAACAGAGAAATCAACATTGATATAAATGGTAACCTAGTAATTAATTTTAATACTGGGAATTTAATAGAGACAGCTCCTATAGCTTGGCAAGAGATAGATGGACAAAGAAAAGATATTGAGGTGAGCTATAAATTGTATGATAATCGGACATTGGGGTTCGAAATTGGAAATTTTGTTGAAGGGTTTCCAATAGTTATTGATCCAGAATTGGGTTGGAACACGTTTTTGGGTGGCGGTAGTTTTCAATATGGAGAGGGGATCACTTTAGATAGTAGTGGAAATATTTATGTGGTGGGCATAAGTACGCTTGGTTGGGGTGATACAGTTAAGCGATCATATTCAGCCAATGAAGATATATTTGTTGCAAAATTAGATATTAACGGGAATTATTTATGGAATACATTCTTAGGAGGGGTTGGTGCAGATAGAGGATATAGTATTAAGCTTGACAGTCAAGGGAACATATATGTGGTTGGATTAAGCAATTCAAGTTGGGGCGATAACATCAAAAAAGCTTTTACACAATCAAATGATATAGTAGTGGTGAAGCTAGATGCTGATGGCAATTATCTGTGGAATGCATTCTTAGGAGGAAGTGGAGATGATATTGGTAACGATATTATCATAGATAATAATGATAATTTATATATTGTAGGAAACAGTAGCGCAGATTGGGGATCTACGATTAATAATGCTTATTTTAATGCAATTGATGCGGTAGTAGTAAAGATGGATAGCAATGGCAACTATCTGTGGAATTCTTTTTTCGGTGGTAATGTTGATGATTATGGTTATTCTATCACGCGCGATAATAGCAATAATCTTTATGTAGCCGGTTCTAGTGCAGGGCTTTGGGGTACTGTGGTGAAACGCTCTCACGATAATCGTAGTATAGATGGATTTATCGTTAAAATGAACAGCAATGGTGAATATCTGTGGAATTCATTCTTCGGTGCAGGTGGTACTGATACTAGCTATGGGGTCTCATTAGATATTAATAGTAATATTTATATTAGCGGCTCAAGTGATCAATCTTGGGGAACAAATATTAAACGAGAGTATGCACAAAGTAATGATGGTTTTATTACAAAATTAGATAGCAATGGAGATTATGTTTGGAATGCTTTCTTGGGTGGATTGGGGAACGATTATGGGTACGATACATCAATAGATAATAACGGATATATTTATATATTGGGAAAAAGCGATGCGGGTTGGGGTAGGCCACTAAAAAGATTTTATACCGCAGGTGAGGATGCTTTCGTAGTTAAAATAAATAGTGCAGGACAACTCCAATTAGTAACCTTCTTAGGAGGTAACGGAGTTGACAATGCGAAGGGACTAACAATTAATAGCAATAATTTGCTTTTTATATCTGGTACTAGCTCAGCAACTTGGGGAAGTACAATAATTTCACCATATTTTTTTGATCGTGCACGCAATGCTTTTGTCGTCACCACAGATATGTTGGGTAATATTGTAACGGTAATTGATGAAGATACATCTCCGGTATTAACTGAAGATTGGTCAACAGATGCAAGTAATACACTGCAAACTGGTATCAAAAGGATTGGGATTATCGATGAGACTACTTCAAGAAAAGTAGCTGAATTTGATGTAGATTTTTCTACTGCATTAGATTGGTCTGATTTATCTGCGCGAGCAACAACTTCGAAGTCTTTATTCCACTATCCGGGGGGGTTTATATCACTACCAGGTGCAAGTGGAGATAGTTACACATTGTATATTCCTAAAGGGAATGGTAATAAAGTGCACATTTGTCCTGGGGTAGATTACTTAACAGAGGTATCATTAACTTGTGCAGGTGGATATTTTCTTGATGAATCATCTCCAAATGTTTCAATATTGACGGAAGAAAGCGTTACTTATTGGAAAGTTGAAGGCTTAACGGGAACTGGTGGAATGAGTGTAATTGACGGTCGAAATGACAATATGTCCAGACTGTCTAAAGGTGTAGCATCAGATCACTCAATCAATTTCGGAACAAATTATGGTTTACTTGCTACAGATACAGGGTTTAGCATTTCTTTTGACACAGGGTTTGATTTATCCTTGTTAACCATAAATGATATTGAATTGACTGATAGTGGCGATAATGTGCGAAATTTATCAGCATTACCAGATGTAGACACGTGGGGGGTAATTATTAGTGGGCAAAATATTTCATTTACAGTACCAACAAGTGGTTCAGGATATTATGAAGCAACAAGTGAAGTTATTGTTAATATTGGTGGGAATAATTACATAATTAATCCGGGTAGTGTAGGAAGTTATGACATTACAGTAACACTTGATAATACTGATCCAGGTGAGCAAGGTATAATAACTGTCCCAATAGTTGACAGCGATGTAGTAAATGTAACAGGCTTTGTAAATTCCTTCATTAATTTTGACATAGATACTACAGTATTAGATACAGACTGTAATTATGACTCATGTTTCACTCATGAAAATGGAGAGGCCAGTAGTAACTACACTGTGGACCTTGGAGAATTAAGCAGTAGCTGGGTTAACCAAAGCAATACTAATAGTGTTATGCATACACAAGGAGGCGAGGGCTTAATTAATAGTATTTTTATTGACTTAACAACTAATGCTTATCAAGGTGCCATCGTCTATGTTTCATCTGAGAATGCAGGCTTACAAGGCCCAACTACAAATTTAATAGCAAGCGTAAGTGATGGAGAGGATATTTTAGTAAATTCAGGCACATATGGGTTCCAATTAACTGAAGTGGGCACCGTAAGCGTGGGTACAATTTCAAGAAATAGTAACTGCACTTCAGTAGGTACATATTGTGCTTTACCATCAACAAACCAAACAGTATTCACAACAGAGGGCAGGCCTTTAGATGGAGGTAGATTAAGAATGGATATTGCAGCGGCGGCAAAATATACTAATAATCCAGGACTGTATACAGATACGCTAACTTTTACTGTTGTTGCTATCTATTAAAATTAATTTATGGTATAATGATGTCAGCTATGAGAGCTTTCGTTTTTCGACTGCTTTGAGTTTTCTCCCAATTTATTTTTAACTTGGATAGCGAAAAACCCGGGATAGCAATTGAACGGGCAGTTAATTTTTTAATTTTTCATGGACAAACATGAATAACAAACTTTTCGTTGGCAACATCAGCTGGAATGTTGATGATGCAAAATTAGCCGAGGTTTTTGCAGTTGTAGGAACCGTTGTTGAGGCTGTAATTATCAAAGATAGACAAACCGGTCGCTCACGCGGTTTTGGTTTTGTTACAATGAGCTCAGCTGAAGAAGCAGAGAAAGCAGTTGCAGAATTAGACCAAAAAGATGTAGACGGAAGAGCTATCACAGTCTCTATCGCTCAAGAAAGAAAAGAAAGACCAGCAGGCGGTTTCAAACCAAGATACTAAGTTTTTTCTTTTAAAAATTGGAGAGTCCCGCATAGCGGGACTCTTTTTTATGCTTAGGAATATGATATTATAAACGGGCAAGTATTTTTGCAGCTGCTTGTCTAGCGGTTTCCAAGTGACTATCGAATTCAGAGGCTATGGCTACAACTATGAAATAGGTATTGTCTTTGAGTACATATAATTGATTTGTTTCTTCAGAGTAGAAGGCGGAATCTGCTTCAGCAATAGTCACATCTTTAATATCAATTTGCTGAAAAACCTTTTTCGACATTTCAAAATCATTTTTAGCATTTTCTGCTGATCCTGTACCCATCATCACTAAGGCAATTCTACGAAAATCTGTTAAATCGTCATCATCAACAAAGT
>CALARN010000139.1 GCA_937889205.1 uncultured bacterium | reverse complement strand
ATCATCACCTACAACGAATATGTTGGGATCAGTCCAGAAACTGCCTAATAGCCTGATAACCTCGTTTTGTGAAGAGTTAGTATCTTGAAATTCATCAACTAATATATATTGATATCTCTCTTGATACTCAAATAATAAGGCTTTATCAGATTGAAATCGTTGCACTACACCTTGAATCATATCGTCAAAATCATATTTACCTTCAGTTCTCAAAGTTTCTTGATAATTTCTAAAAACAGTAATAAATTCAGTTTGTTTTCTAGTTATTGTTTCTGTGAAGCCATCTTCAAAGGCATCATAGATATCATTTCTCAGCTGAGAAAATTTATCTCCAGTAAAACCCTCAATTAATTTAATGAGATAGTTAACAAAACCGAAATCTGCAAAGCCAGATGCCTGTAGGTCGTTGATAAACTTAGTAAATGTAGTAGCAGTGAGTTGACGATAGTGTATTGCCTTTAGCCCCTTGAAAATTTCTTGAGTTTTCTGAAAAAATTCGATATTGCGTCTAACTGCTTCATTCAATTGCTCAATTGAGATATTATCCCTTTTTAGGCCACTTATCATTTTTGGCAGTTCCCAGATATATGACTCGGTATTCCCAAAAGGCTTTAAAATTGAATCGTATGGTAATTGGTCAATTATCCCTGAAAAAATTTTAAATTTGTCTATATCGCTTAATGGTTCACTTTTAGCACCAAAATTTTGAAACTTTTCAGGATGGTTTTGAATTACTTCATTACAAAAACCGTGGAATGTATATATTTTTATATCATAGGCAGCCTCACCAATTATTTCTAATAATCTTTTACGCATTGTGTTTACCGCGGAATCGGTAAATGTTAAACAGAGAATGTTTTCAGGGTCTAGTTGGGTTTGCTTTAAAATATTAGCGATCCTTAAGGATATTGTTTGTGTTTTTCCTGTTCCTGGACCGGCTACTACCATAACTGGACCGTCGATTGTATCAACTGCAGCTTTCTGATTCTCATTAAGACTGGCATATTTTTCATTGAAAAGAGCTTCGTATTTGTTAGTTGTATCCATAGAAGAATTTTTTGGAAAGAAAAGTTATTATTTAATTTCTAACATAAATAATGCTTGGTTACAAACGCAAGCTTGTGATATATTTAGCTATTATGGAAGAAGCAAGGTTCTCGGTTGCACAATTTAATGAAATGATTAATGCCACCCTGCAAGGGTTAGGTGACATTGTAGTAGAAGGAGAAATTACCCAATTAAATGTGAGTTCAAAAGGTGGTGTAAATATTGTCTTAAAAGACCCAAAAGCTACTGCTTTATTAAATATCTCTGGATACGCACCTAGAATTGAAGGTTTGCAACTTATCAAAGAAGGTATGCAAGTTGCCGCCTGGGGAAACCCAAATATTTGGTCGGCGGGTGGAAGGTTCAGTTTGCAAATTTTTAAAATATTGCCTTTAGGAGAAGGAGCCTTAAAAGAGGCTTATGAGCAACTAAGAAGAAAACTTACAGCTGAAGGGTTATTTGCAGCAGAACGTAAAAGAGAATTACCGCAATATATTACTAAAATCGCCTTAATTACTGGTAAAGAATCTGCGGCGCAAAGTGATTTTTATAAGATTTTAACAGAGCATCATTTCGGCGCTACGATTGATTATTATCCAGTTCAGGTTCAGGGCAAACATGCTGAAGCTGAGATTATTACTGCATTAAAGTTGGCAGATAAAAAAAATTATGATTGTGTAGTGCTAGTAAGAGGTGGTGGTAGCCTTGAAGATTTAATTACTTTCAATTCAGAAAAAGTAGCTAGAACCATTTATGCCATGAGCATCCCCGTAGTAGTTGGGATTGGCCATGAAAAAGATGAGTCAATTGCAGATTTTGTAGCGGATGTTAGAGCGGCAACTCCTTCTCAAGCTGCATATTATCTTGTTGGTCGCAATCAGGCATTTGCAGAGGAGCAACTAGAGAAGGCTTTAGCAATTAAAACAACATTGCAGAATAGATTGTTGAGCTACACTTTTACTCTCGAACAAAGACGCAATAAAGTATTTCAATTGATGCAGGCATTGCTTCAACAATGGCAGTATTATTTTGCGAAAAAAACTGGTGGTATATCACAAAGGCTAATAATTGTTTTACAGCAAATAAAAATTAAAACGCAACAACTTGAATTTCAGACAAGGGTGATTCCACGGATTGTAGAACAATATCAATTAAGAATCAGCAGTCTAGAAAGATTGTTAACTTCTTTTAACCCTCAAAATGTAATAAAGCGTGGTTATGCAATTATTAAGACTGACGGGGGTTCAGTAGTCACTTCAATAAAAGATGCCAACATTGGTATTAATCTTAATTTAACTGTTAAAGACGGTACTATTATTTCAACTGTTATAAAAACACATGATGACTAAAACTAAACTACAAGAAGATATTAAGCAGTTAGACGAGCTAGTTAAGTATTTCGAAAGCAATGATCAGTCTTTTGATTTAGAAGAAGGCATTAACAAGTACGAAACTGCAATGCAAATAGTACAAACTGTGAAAAAACAGTTAAAGGGCTATGAGTTAAAAATAAAAGAGATTGAAGCTAAATATGATGTAGATGAAACTGAAAGCGAAGATTAGGCAGAGTTAATAAGCTTGTTGACACGTTCAATTAGCTCTTCGAAATCTTTTTCGACTATTCCGTGTGCTGCTGCGCCCATTCTCAGGGTTTCGAATCCGGCCATGATGCAACCTGCACAATGAATCTCGTATTCGTTAATTAAAAAATCAATCACTTCTGGGTATAGTTCGGTGATTTCGAGAATCATCATATCGGGATCTATTTTTTGTTGTACTCTTTTAGAACTGCTCACAGTTTAACTTAATAACCATAATGTGCTATAAATAATAGCACACTATTACTATTATTACTGGTGTTTAAACGAAAACAAAAAGAGCATGCAAGGGTACTAAAACAAGCGAATCACTTAGATTATCCGTTATTAATCACTGTTATTATTCTTGTGATAGTTGGTTTATTGATGGTGTATTCGGGTTCTGCAATAGTCGCTGTGAGACAGGGGCTAGAGCCTTCTTTTTATTTCATGAGGCAGCTAGTATGGGTTGCGGTTGGCACTGTTGCAGGTTATTTTATGTATCGCATTGATTATCATATCATTGCAAAATTTGCCCTACCGGCTTTGGTAGTTTCAATTATTTTGCTAATTACAGTGCTTTTAGTAAATCAAGGCAATGATATTAAACGCTGGATAGATCTTGGGCCATTCCCTCTTCAGCCTTCAGAGTTAGCTAAATTTACTTTTTTACTGTATCTTTCTTCTTGGCTATCTAAGCATCGTGAGAAAAGAGATATTAATAAAAAAGAGATTGTATACCATATCAAACACGAATTATTACCGTTTATTTTGGTGCTTGGCTTAGTTTGTGCCTTAATCGTAGTACAGCCAGATTTAGATACGATGTTTATGTTAGGAGTAACTAGCTTTGTTGTATATTTTCTATCTGGCTCAGATGTTATTCATACAATAGGTTCGATTGCCACAGCAATTATTTCTGGCATAGTTGTTTTATTAACAACTATTTCTGCTAGTTATCGTATGGAAAGACTACAGACATTCATTGATTTCTGGAAGAACAATACAATTTCTGACCCCTTTGGTGCAGGGTATCAATTTAGACAAGTGTTAATTGCGGTAGCCTCGGGTGGTTTTTGGGGTGTAGGCTTTACCGCTTCAACACAGAAATATCATTACTTAGGTGACACTGCTTTTTCAGATACTATTTTTGCAATTTTTGCAGAAGAAAACGGCATGTTTGGAGGAATATTATTAGTTGCTGCTTTTGTATTTTTCTTTTTACGCGGTTATAAAATTGCAATGGCTGCTAAAGATAAATTAGGATATTTAATTGCTATTTCAATTACTACTTGGATTACACTGCAGGCATTTTTGCATATTGGTTCTAATGTCGCTTTGTTACCAATAAATGGTAATACTTTGCCATTTATGAGTTACGGTGGTAGTTCAACCATCATAAATCTAATGGCTATTGGTTTACTTTTAAATGTGGCCAAATCTGCAAATTTTAACAACAGTGCTAGAATAAAAACGGAACCATTGAAAAAGCCTGCAATAGTTAGGCGGAGAAGTCGTTAATGCATAATAATATGAAACTAAGCACAGCAGACAAAATACTAATTATTGGGGGGCACCTTACACCCGCCTTAGCAGTCTTAGAAGAATTAGAAGCTCGTGGGTATTACAATTTTCTTTGGGTAGGGGTAAAGCATTCCCAAACTTCAGCAAGGAATCTCAGTGCAGAATATCAGCTAATCACTTCAAAAAATATTCCATTTATTAGCTTTAAAGCAGGTAAGTTATGGCGTAAATGGACTGTGAAGACTTTTTTTATGGCAATTTATAATTTACTACTGATCCCTTGGGGAATAGTTCATGCATTATTTATTTTGTTGCAACATCGTCCTAAATTGGTGTTGTCTTTTGGCGGCTACCTTGCCTTTCCTATAGTTTTTGCGGCCTGGTTGTTAAAAATTAAATCTGCAACTCATGAGCAATCGCTCGCGATGGGGCTAGCGAATCAACGCATAGCAAACTATGCAAATAAAATTCTACTTGCTTGGCAAGAAAATCTGGAACAATTACCTAAAAAATTAAGAAAGAAAGCTATTGTAACTGGGAATCCAGTACGAAAGTCTTTATTGACGGTTACTACCAATCAATATAATTTTAATAATACTGATAAAATAATATTTGTGACTGGTGGCAATCAAGGTGCAAATACTATTAATAAAAGGCTGTTTACAATACTTCCCGAATTACTTCAAGAAACAAATGTTATTCATCAAGTTGGTAATTCAAGTATTACTAGAGATTTAAAGAAAGCAAAACAAGTATGGGAAAAGCTACCAAAGAACTTACAAAAAAAGTATGTGTATTTTGATAACAATTTCACAAATGAGTTTAGTGAAATTATGCACAAAGCAGATTTGATAGTATCTCGTTCTGGTGCTAACACTGTTACCGATATAATGAGTCTAGGCAAAAGAGCAGTGTTAATTCCTATCCCCTGGAGTGCAAATGATGAGCAACAAAAAAATGCCCTGTTAGTTGCCGGTACCGGGCTTGGATACATATTAGAGCAATATGATGAAATGCCGGCTTCGCAGATAAAGCAGGCAATAGAATATGGTTTGGATATTGTAAACAGAGGGCAAGATTTTAAAGGAAGAAATTTTACAATTGCGCTTAAAGAGGCAAAAGAAAAAGTGCAGCCTGATGCTGCACTTAATATTGTTAAAGTTATTACTGCTTAGAGACCTGCTGCGATTTCTTTGATTAAATTAGTTGCAAAAGCACTGTATTTAGGATGGTTTAAATAGTATTTTAATTGCACTTTTAGATATCTTCCAGGATCACCAGTAGTCATCCATTCTCCATCAACAATTTTATACATGAATTTATGATCATGAGAAAGCTTATCGTTGGCGTCTTGGACCCAAAGCTCATTGTCTTTACCCGTTGCCGTTGCTGTTAAATGCTCAAAGATGCTGTAAGGTAGAATTTGTCTACCATATGAAGCTAAATCTGAAGGGGCTTCATCGGGTTTTGGTTTTTCGATTAAATAATCAATAACACCTGAGCCATTAGCTACATCATCTTCCTTAGTTTTTAAAATAGCATAACGATTAAGCTCATTATAGGGCACTCTTTGCACGGCCATTAATCCATCGCATTGATTGTTATTATAAAAATCTATTAATTGTGCTAGCGCACCCTTTCCTTTTGTGAGAACCATATCATCACCGAACAATAAAGCAAAAGATTCACCCGGATCAATCAAATGTTTTACTGATAATACCGGAGAACCGTTTCCATAAGGAAGGCTTGGGTCTTGTTTAACCAATTTGATGTTGTTCATTGCCAAAACCTTTTCCACTTCTTCGAAGCGATCTGATTTGCCTTGCATATCTAGTAGCTCTTTGACATTATCTGCCGGCTTATAAAAATAATCTTCAAATAAGCTGGGTAAATCTCTTACTACAACAAAGATTTCCTCTATACCCGCTTCATTACACTCTTCGACTAAATATTGAATTGATGGCTTATCAACAACGGGAAGCATTTCTTTGGGAATATTTTTTACAAAAGGAAGAAATCTTGAACCAAAACCTGCGGCAGTGATAACGGCTTTTCTGATTTTCATAATAATAAAACAATTAGTATTAATTTAGTTTTATGTAAAGTTATAATATGTGTTTATTTAAAAAAATGCAAAAATGGTAACATACGGTTTATAATTAAATCATAGTAACAGATTTTATGAAAAATATACTAAAAATATTAAAACTGACTAAATCTTTGCACGGGTTGATGATTATAATTGTAGTCATTGCAGTATTAGGGAGTATTTTTGAAATTATTACTCCCCTACTATCTGGTCGCATATTAGATGAGGTAATAAAACTATCAAGTGTTGATGCGAAAGAATATAATCAATTGATAGGATTATTAGCGGTGTCTTTGGTTTCGACAATTTTGTTTCTCATATCTAATTCTATAGGACAAAGACTTGGGGATCATCTTGCAGGTAAGGTTCGAAAATCGCTAACAGAAACATTTTATGAAAAATCCTTAACATTGCCCCAGTCATATTTCGATTCTGAAATTTCGGGAAAAATTATTAACCAATTA
>CALARN010000138.1 GCA_937889205.1 uncultured bacterium | reverse complement strand
GACCTTTACCTGATAAATGGAAGAGCATCACTTCTAAAGAAGCTAGATACCGCCGTCGTTATTTAGACTTAACAATGAATGCAGATGTAAGAAAGTTATTTCTAAGAAAAGCGAAGTTTTGGGATGCGTGTCGTGTTTTTATGAAGCAAAATGAATTTATCGAGGTAGAAACTCCTGTATTAGAATTTAAGACTGGTGGTGCTGATGCAAAGCCTTTTGTAACGCATCATAACGATTTAGACATTGATCTTTATATGCGCATTTCAACAGAGCTTTATGAAAAAAGGCTTATTGGTGGTGGTTATGAAAAAATCTTTACACTCGGACCTAACTTTAGGAATGAAGGCGTAGATGATGAGCATTTACAAGAATACTATCAATTAGAATGGTATTGGGCATATGCAAATTACCAAGACAATATTGTGCTGACCAGAGATTTGTATAGATTTATTGCCCAAGAAGTTTATGGAACAACTAAATTTACAACTCGTGGGCATACATTTGATTTAAACGATGATTGGACAGAAATTGATTACGCAAAGGCAATTAAAGAGGCTCATAACATTGACATATTTACTGCTACTGAAGCAGAGATGCTTGAGGTGGTAACGAAGAAGGGCGTTAAACTATCTGGTGCAATTAATCGCAATCGTCTTATAGACAATCTTTGGAAAATTATTAGAAAAGGTATTGCTGGCCCAGCTTTTCTTGTTAAGCAACCAAAATTCATTTCTCCACTAGCCAAATCAACCCCTGAAGATGTTGAGCTTACTGAACGCTTCCAAATTATTATTGCTGGTAGTGAGTTAGGAAATGGATACTCTGAGATTAATGATCCCGTCGATCAACTTGAGCGCTTTAAAGAACAAGAAAATGCAAGACTTGCAGGTGATGATGAGTCTCAGATGCTTGATATTGATTTTGTAGAGATGCTCGAATACGGAATGCCTCCGACCTCCGGTTTTGGTTTAAGCGAGAGATTATTCTGGTTTCTTGAAGATGTATCAGCGAGAGAGGGAACATTTTTCCCCTTGATGCGTGAAGAAATTGAAAATACAAGTAAAGAAATTTACAACTTAAATGACACTCTGTATAAACAGAAAAACAAAGAGCAAGACTTTTCTAAAAAGATAGTTATGGTATTAGATAAAGAGCTTACCAGCTGGAAATTAACCAATACAGTAGGCCATTTATCTGCATATATTGGTGCTCAGATTAATAATAATTTATTAAGTAGGCCTACCTTTGTTACAAAAGATGGTATTGCCATTCCAGCTAACTCACAATTCCCCATTATTACTATGGCCGCAAATGTAGGTCAAATGATTAATTTGCTTGAGAAAGTCAGAGAAGCGGGGATCGCTTATATTGCTTTTACAGAAGATATGATTACTTATACAGATGACAGCAAGTTATCAAAAGAACTACTTAAGAAAAACCTTAAAGATTTAAAAATTCAAGGGGTTGCCTTCTTTGGAACAAACGAAAAAGTAAATGCTTTAACGAAAAAATTTAGTTTATGGAAATAACTATGTCACTTCCAACACGAGAAAAAGCTTTAGAGATATTAAATGAATATGTGCTTGATGATTATCAGGTGTTGCATGCAAAAATGGTAGCAACCGCTTTAGCAGGTTATGCTACGAAATATAATGAGGATGAAGATTTATGGTATATTACAGGATTACTCCATGATTTAGATTATTATAAACATCCAGAACTGCATCCTGCCCGATCATTAGTTTGGTTTAAGCAATGGGAATACCCAGAAAGCTTAATTCATGCAGTAGCAGCCCATGGTATCTCTACACCAAGAATTGAACCAGAATCTAACCTAGCTAAAGCATTAATCGCTACTGATGAGCTTTGTGGAATCATTTACGCAAACTCATTGATGCGACCTACAGGAATGGATGGCATGAATACTAAATCTGTGATGAAAAAAATTAAAGATAAAGCATTTGCCGCAAAAATTGATAGAGCAGAAATTCAATACGGTGTTGATTTGCTCGGAATAGATTTAAAAGAGCATATTACAAATGTATTAAGATTCTTATCAGATTCGTATTCTTGAATATAAGGGCAGTTTAATAGAGTCTACTGTATAACTCTCCAGCGATTAGCTACAACAACTAGGTTAGCTTTAGCATTACCTTCATTTGAAATGTATGCATCAACTTCAGGTCTACCATCAACCATAACCAAGTTGCCTTTCGTAATCTTTTCTGCATTTACAGATGTTTTGTTAAAAATTAGAACATTATAGAAAGTAGTTCTTTCGTCTTTATCTTTACCCAGGTACTCATTAACTGCTAAAGAAAAACGCGCGTAAGGTTTGCCTTCTTTGCTCTCTAATACTTCTGCGTCTTTGGTGGCACGACCTAAGACAAGTAATTGTTGCATGTTCATGTGCATACAATAAAAAATTAATTACCATGAATATAGCTTAGACAGCTTAACTTTTTATGAAGTGTTAGATTAAAGCTTTGAGATAATCAATGTTTGTTTGCCAAACTTTTCCGTCAAACCATTCTAATTGATTGAATTGCAGTTTATAAACATCTGCAGGTTTTGAAACGGATCCAAGATAGATGTATTTCTTATTATTATCAACAGCATATTTTATTGCGGTAAGCATCATGCCCATACCGAAATTATTAGCATACTTATTAAGCTCATAAAAAGGGTAGGCATACTGAACGAAATCGTCATGTTCGTAGCAAATAGCATAGCCAACTAATTCCTCGTGATAGCGATATTCAAATAGAGTATTGAAATTTGCAGTTGTAGTTAGTAATTCTTTAATTTTATTCGCTGAAAAAACATCTTTACCAAATTTTGCTTCGTAATATTCTTTACCTAGCTTGTGTATGTGCCAGTCATAATCAACAAGGGGTAAATCATGTTTTATTAACCCTAACCCCATTACTTTATTAACTATGCGTCGATTTTCACTATTAAAAGCGAATTTTTCATCAAGTCTGATGCGTAAACTTCTGGTTTGATACATAGAACCGAGATGTTCGCGGGTGAAAACGAAACCATTGTTAAAGGAATCTGCAATAATTTCAGGAGTAAAGTCTGCAATTGTTTGTTTAGATAATACAAAATATTGATTACTCATTAATTTCTAAAGTTTTAATATTTGATTTATGACCAGTAACAATTCTAATTTGCCCACAACTAATTTGCAAATAGTCCGCTAATAGTTCTAAGACTCTTTCGTTAGCTTTGCCTTTTTCAGCAACTGTCGTTACTTTTATCTTATATGTATAAACGCCTGTCAATTCTTTAATTACAGTGTTTTCAGATGATTTGGTTATTACTTTAACTTTGATAATCATTTTTAAGCTTTTCGATTTCTTCTGCTAGTAATTGCATATATAGTCCGTATCCCATATATTTGATATTGCCATGTTGTTGTTTGCCAAGAAGATTACCAGCTCCTCGAATTTCTAAATCTTTTGAAGCTAGTCTAAATCCTGAACCAAGTTCTTGCGATTCCATAATAGCTTTTAATCGCTTCTTATAATCTAATTCTTTAAGCTTTATCCTTTTTAAATCTGGATTTTGTAGTTTCTCAAATTCTTTTTGATCCTCTTCTAAGCTTCCCTCATAGAATAAATATGCATAAGCTTGCTGTTCACTACGACCAACTCTCCCTCGTAATTGATATAACTGACCCAATCCAAAATTCTGAGCATGTTCAATAATTATTGTGTTTACATTAGGCATATCAATGCCATTTTCAATGATGGTAGTACAAATTAGGCAATCATACTTCTTATCATAGAAATCGCTCATTTTCTTTGATAGTTCAGTTGGGTTCATTTGCCCATGAGCATATACGAATTTTATTTGTGGCAATAATTCACTTAATTTTGCATAAGTTGATTGAATTGTTGCCACTCTATTGTGCAGATAATATACCTGTCCGCCTCTTGCGACTTCGCGATTAATTGCAGCAACGACTTTGTTTAAATCAAGTTTTTCAACAACAGTTATGATTTCTTTACGATTGGCAGGTGGGGTACTAATCAAAGACACTTCTTGAATTGATGATAGGGCCATACTCAAAGTTCTAGGGATTGGAGTTGCACTTAAAGAAAGCACATGCACACCAAACTCTAGTTGTTTTAATTTTTCTTTTTGTTTAACACCAAACTTTTGTTCTTCATCAATAATTATTAACCCCAGCTTTTTAAACTTAATATCATTTGAAAGCAATCTGTGAGTACCAATAACAATATCTATTTTTCCTTGCTCTAGATTCTCAACAACTTTTTTATTGTCATATTTTGACAGTCTTGAAACGGCAGCAACATTGAAAGGAGTATTTTTGAAACGATCTATAAATACCTTCTCGTGTTGTGCAGTTAGTACAGTTGTGGGGCAAAGCACAGCTACTTGAAAGCCTGATTCGCAAACACGATATGCAGCTCTAATAGCAACTTCTGTTTTCCCAAAACCCACATCACCAACTATAAGTCTATTCATTGGTCTACTAAGACGAAGATCTGCTTGAATGTCTAAATCTGCACGCATTTGGTCTTTGGTTTCTTCATAACTAAATTCATTGATGAATTTACTG
>CALARN010000137.1 GCA_937889205.1 uncultured bacterium | reverse complement strand
CTTTTTTGCTTTAGCAATAGCTGCCTTAACTTGACTTTTAGGCAACTTTAGCTTATCTGATACGCTTTTTGCAAATCTTTCTATTTCTAATTCAGACCTGCCACAAATTAGATCACAAATCTGTTCATATATCTCGCTCTGTTTCTGAATTGAGGCATTCTCCTCAATTTTATTGATCAGAAACTCAGGATATATGATTGCAGCATTGAATACTTCTTCTAATTCTGCTGGTGTATGTGTTAGAAGAAATTCATTAACATCTATTTTTGCTACATCTTCTGGCTTTGGAAGATAAGCTATTCTTACATCTTTGTTTTCTTTGTATAGAGCTAGTGCTGTTTTCTGAGCACCTAGCTCCCCCGGCTTGGTTCCATCTGGTAAAATATCTGCATCATTGCAGATAATTATTTGTTCAACTTTTGTGCAAATTAATAGTAATTTAGGGATATCCTTTTCCCTAAATCTGGTAGTAACTGGTGAAATGCATATAAAGCCAGCTTGTTTAGCTGATATGCAATCAGTTACACCTTCTGTGATAATTGCTCGTTTTGCGCCCTTTACAACACAATCTTCATTGTAGAACCATTCGTTTGATACAGTTTCTGATACATATGGGTGATTTTCACTATTTGTTAGTAGCTTTTTGTATTTGGCCTGATCCCATGGTTCATTGCTACTATAATCTGTTCTTCTTCCAATAGCATATACAACTCTACCACGATACCAATAAGGGAAAAATAGTCTATTGGTAAAAAAGTCTTTTATTGAACCGTTTTTTGTTTTTACAAAAAGACCTGTCTTCAATAAGGTCTTTTTATCAATGCCCAATTGTAGAAGTTCTTCATAAAGCCCCTCTACAGCCCAACCTAGTTGTAATTCATTGATGGTTTCGTCTGTGAAACCATATTTTTTGTGATAATATTCTTCTCTTATCTCATCGTTTAGCTTTCTGTGATAAAAAGCTGTCGCAAGCGTAAGAATTCGTTCAATTTCTCTTCGTTCTTGATAGAATTCTGTTTGTTTTTGATGTTCTTCGTCGGTCGCGTCATCTCCCCAATAGGGAGGCATACCGATTTTTTCTGCAAGTATCTTTACAGCTTCAACAAATTCACAATTGTGCTTCTTTTGGATATAGTAAAATACATCGCCACCTTCACCGATACCATAATCATACCATGATTCGGTTTCAGGATAGACTGCAAAGCTAGGATCATTCTCAACCCGTAGTGGGTTAGGTGTACAAAAGAATGCCCTGCCTTTTGACTCTAATTTGGTATCTTCACCTATGATCTCTACAATTGAGCATTTATTTCTTACTTCATCAACAAATTGTTTGAATTTTTCTGAAACTTCAGCCATTGGAAATATACTCGGTTGAGTTTTCAGTTATTATTCATCACAACTTTTTTATTAGGTGTGATCACAGCATTAATCGATCTGTAGATGCGTTTTCTCTGCATAAATCGAGTCAATAATGTTGGTATTTTTGCATCTACAATATCATA
>CALARN010000136.1 GCA_937889205.1 uncultured bacterium | reverse complement strand
CATCATAAACAAGTAGGCATCTAATTCTTTCTGACTCTTAAAAGAAGTACCATAAACTCTGGTAAGCATTTTATTTTTCTCATCGCCATGCCAATAAGCACCTGCAATCTTTAGTAGTTTAAATTTACCAATGTTTTTTGTGTTATCAACATGGGGCCCCTTGCACAAATCAACAAAAACATTGTCACCAGTAACATATATCGTTAACCCTTTGGTTTTAGAGTCTATTAATTCTAGCCATTCTAATTTGTAGGGATTGTCTTTAAATATTTCTTTCGCCTCTTTTAAAGAAACTTCTTTTCTAACTATAGGTAATTGTGCCGCCATTATCTTACGCATTTCTTTCTCAATATCGACAAAACTATCCTCATTGATTTCTACTCCTATTGCTTCAAAATCAAAATAAAAGCCCTCTGCAGTGGCGGGGCCCATAGCCATGATAATCTTATCTCTTCCATAAAGATTATGCATTGCCTGAGTTAGCACATGCTCGGTACTATGTCTCATTTTGTAAATTTCGAAATCTATTTCTGTTTTCACATAGTCCGGTAATTCTTTTTTAAAATCGCTATAAACATCTGACATGGTCTGAATAATAAAAAATAGAAAAGACCCTTTTTCACCCATACTTTTTCATATATGAGAGAACAAGGGTCTTACTTAGACGGTTCCACCTTTAATTTTTACTTTGGTAGTAAACATTTAATTGTAAAACGGTATTGTCTGATTTGAGCTACAGACTAGCCTTTAGGAAATTCTCAGATAATATTTCCTTTTCTTTTCGATTTATTATATCATAAAATAATCAAAGCAAACATATACATAATTATTTAACACTAACCTGCCCTATGAGTTCGTTAAAAGTACTTACATTCGGATGGGAACTTGCCCCAGTTCTTTCTGGTGGTTTAGGTGTTGTTTGTAGAGACCTTACAGATGCTTTAGTTTCAAAAGATATTAGTGTAACTTTTGTTGTTCCAAAGCTCCCTTATACTTTCTTACATACTGGTTTTTCTTTAATTAATGCAAGTGATGTAGCACTAGATGATGCTACGTTTAATAAACTTGCAATAATTTCAACTCTTGATCCTTACTTAACGAATGCTAACTCGTCGTATTGTATTAATCAAAAATTTCGTTATGATCCAGAATTGTATGGAGTAAACTTGATGCATGATGTTGAATGCTACGCTTTAACAGCAGCAAGTTTAGCAGCCAAAGTTGAACACGACCTTATTCATGCCCATGATTGGATGACAGGAATAGCCGCTATTAAAGCAAAACAAATTAGTGGTAAACCCATTGTTTTTCATGTGCATTCAACTGAATATGATAGAACTGCAAATAATCCTCATCCATTAATTTTGGAATATGAAAAATCTGCATTATTAGCTGCAGATAAGATTATTGCAATAAGTGAATATACAAAGAAAATTATTATTGAAAAATTCAAAATTGACCCACAGAAAATCTCAGTAATTTACAATGCCATAAATACAAAACCTGAAGACTATAAAACTTACCGAGAATCTAGAAAATCTAACGAAAAGATGGTGCTATTT
>CALARN010000135.1 GCA_937889205.1 uncultured bacterium | reverse complement strand
CACTTGGTTTTCAGCGTGATTAAGTAAGCAATAAAAATTAGCATTGCTAAAAATGAGTCTGTGATAATGCAAATTTCAGTCCTGCTAAACTGCAAATTACTTAAGACTACTGAAGTTAAAGCTGCAGTAATTACCGCGAATTTAACACCTTTAATGGGAGCAATTGCTAAATACAAAAGGCATATCGCTACCGTTCCATACAAAGCCGCTGGGACCGTATAACTTAGAAAAGATGCCCCAAAGATTTTTAAAAAATAGAAAGCGGATAGTGGTACAAAATTTCCATAACCTTGGTATGAGCCAAATCCAAAAATTTCAGTAGGATTATTAGCCGAAAACCTTTGTGCAAGTAATCCGGCATCTCTTAATTCATCAAAAATACTAACATGGGGATAGATACCTAATAATAAAACTCTAGGAAGAAAGGCAATTAAGAAAGTTAATAGTAACCCTTTCCAATATTGGCGAATAAATGCTTTGAATGAAAATTTCAATTTCTTACTGATATATCTTGCAATTGAAAAATTAACAAGAATAAAAATTGCTAACCAAATTGAAAAGGCGGAAAACTGATCTACGCTTTTAAAAAAAGCTAATAGCAAAATATTTACAGCAACGGCAAAAGATAACAAGACAAACATCAATTCGACTGATGAAATAATTTGCTATATTATATTGAAAATCTCATCTAGTCTCTAGTCAAATAACATGAAAGGTTTGCAAATTGTCATGCCTGTATTCAATGAAAAAGACGCTCTACCTCTAGTAGTAGCCGAATGGCATAGTCAACTTACAAAACTTAAAATCGACTATGAATTTATTATCTGTGAAGACGGCTCAACTGATGGGACTAAAGAATTACTGCAAAAGCTTATTAAAAAATACCCAATTCTAATTGATCAAGCAAGAGAAAGAAGAGGATACGGCAAGGCAATGCTCTCAGGTATAAACGCAGCTACAGCAGAACAGGTACTTTGTATAGATTCTGATGGGCAATGTGACCCAAACGATTTTCACAAATTTTGGAAAACTAGAAATCTGAATACGATTTTATTAGGTGAACGAAAGCCAAGACAAGATACAAAGCTTAGAAAAATCTACTCATTTATTTTTCACATATTTTTTAAAATCCTTTATAGGGATAAGCTTAAGGACCCCAGCTCCTGCTTTATGCTTGCCCCTACCAAGATATTGCAAAAACTTTCTAAACAAATAGCATATACAGAAGAAAGTTTTCGTTGGGGAGTCTGTGCTGCGGCATTGAAATACAAAGTGAAAATTAATGAAATTAGAATTAATCACCGTAAAAGAATATCTGGGAGGACTAGAGTGTTTACTCTTAATAATACACCAGGGATTGTTTACAGAGGGGCGAAGGGTATTGTTCAAATAAAGCGATCTCAGTCGTAATAAAGCACTATTGTAAGATATATATTCTATCTGCTATGATTGCCTAATTATTTTATTTAATATTCTCATGGATAACGGCTTTAAGCCAGGTACCCCTGCTACAGAAGAACTAAAAAATAGACTTTTCAAAGATGCTTGCCCGAAATGTGAGCACAGAAAGGGAATGTATCAATGTGCAGTTATTCAAGCACTTAGACACGGCACTTTACCCCCAACAGAAACCGCAGGTAGGCCATGTGCAAGAACATTGTTTTGTGAAGGTTGTGAAAATATCACAGCCTCTGAAGAAACTTGTTTAGCAGAAGCTGCTGCACAATTATTAACAAACGGGGAAAATCCTGGGATGTTTCAAAGAGCAACTTGCGCGGTAGCTCTAAGACGGGCACCAAGCAGTTGCCCTTTAGGTCTAAACGGTCTTATTTAATAGTGTTTAGTTAATAATTGAATTTTTTCTTCGAATTACTAAGTATTCTTGTAATATCCATAATTTTATGGCATTGTAAAATTATCCGATATTATTTATTAGCAATCCTATCATGACTGAAAAAGTCGTAGCTACAAAAGTACTTGGTAGTGCCAACCCCATTGCCAAAAAGTTTCGTAGCATTAAAAATACCTTTGCCGGCATCGGTATTGGTATAATTTTACTTATCGTTGGCCTATTTTTAATCTTTCAAAGTGTCTACGGTGTTAAAGAATATTCAAAGATCGTTTCAGGATTGTCTTTGAAAACTGCTAGTGAAGCAGGTATAGGTGACACTGAATTAGTTAAGCTTAAAGGGAAATTAGAAAATGTGACCCCAATAGCTTATGAGTATGAAAAGTGTGTCACTAGAGATTGCTATACATGGCAGAATACCAAAGAGAGACTTCCTCAAGCATTATATTTAAAAGTTGAGAAGCAACGCTTCGAAGTAGTAAAGCATGTGAGGACCGAGACTAGAACTACTGAATTCGCCGGACAAGAAACTGAAGAAACCGTTGAAATCACAGAATACAAAGAAGAATGGGTAACTAAAGAAACAACAAAGCAATATGCAACATTTAATTTCGGTGAGCTATTAATTAAGCCTTCTGAAGAGACAAAATTGATGGCCAGCACCACCTCGGCAGAAGTGGCAAATGTAAAAATTGACAACTTAGGTCCACTAAACAACTATGCTCAAGAAGTATCCTCAGAGATAGGCGCCACCCGTCTAGTTTACACCTATCTACCTTATTCAGAATCATTACCTGAATTTATCGTAGTGGGTAAAGTAGCAAACAAAACTATTGCAACAGGCGAACCATTCATTGTCTCAGATAAAGCAGATGAGCAAATTGTAAAAGCATTAGAAGAAGAAGAAAATACGGCGAGAGCAGGATTTGCATTCTTTTCATGGTTAGCGACATTCATCGGCTTAACAATGTTACTCGCCCCAATTCTTGAATTAGTCAGCTGGATACCATTAGTAGGTAAGGCCGCCAAATTTGTAGCCGGTTTAATAGCCTTGGTAACAGCAACTATTTTAATTGCAGCAAGTTGGTTAATCTTGAAATTCTGGTGGTTGATTTTAATCTTTATCATTGCTCTAATAGGCTTAGCAATATTCTTAGTAGTCAAGATGGCTAGCAAGAAACCTGAAGTGGCCGCAGCTCCAGTTTAAAAGAGATTTAAAAAAGCTAATATATAAAAGAATAAACTAAATTGTAAGCTTGAAAAAATATCCTGCCTTTACAATTCTCGAGGTGCTATTGATAGTCGCCACGATTCTAATACTAGCAGTTATTGTGTTTATCGCCATTAATCCGGCTAAGTCGTTCATGGAATCGCGCAATATGCAGAGAAGTGAAAATGTTGAGCAAATCGCAAGTGCAATTTACCAATATAGCGTTACTAATGGAACTTTCCCCACGGGGATTACATCAGATTGGCAAGTAATTGGGACTGGTACAGAAGGGTGCCAACTTGAATGCGGAATAGAAGGGTCAACTGTTAGTAATTACCAAAACATTGCCAACTCGAATACAACATTTAATGGGACTCATTCCTTCACTCAATACAGTAGTGGCATTGGATTATTAGAACTAACATCTGCAGGCAGGACATCTGGTTCAGGCACCTATACTTCCCCACTATTTGATGCCATAGCTGAAGCTAACTGGGAAAGTGTAACCATTAATGCAAATGCTCCATATAATAGAGAGCTTCCAAATAACGGCGAGTCTGAAACTGGTTACGCATCTGGCAATATGAATATGTCGGGGAATGTACTACTACTTCATCTAAATGAGCAATCCGGAAATATTGTTTATGACAGTTCCGGGAATAATCTGCATGGTACTTTGTATGATCCGACTAAGTATTTGTTAAATCAGCCTGGTAAACTAAATACAGCATTAAGATTTACAAATAACAGCAGCAACGAAAATGGGCAATTAAGAGTCCCTCATAACAATTTGTTAAACTTTTCGACCCAAGGCACAGTCTGTGCCTTTGTTAATTTAACCGATACAAGTCAACGCTATGCTGGATTTGTTAAGAAAGGTCAATTGCCAAATTTCTCTGACGAGGAATACTCATTGCAGATGTTTACCTCTTCTTCACAGCCAATCTTTAATGTCGTTGACACAACCGGTGCAGACAATTATGTCATCAGCTCACAAAGCTTAAGCGCAGGAGCTTGGACGCATCTTTGCGGAACAGTAAATACTTCAGGTAGTATCAAAATATTTGTTAATGGAGTGCAAAGGGGCAGCTTAACTTGGCCCGCAGGAAGAACTATCAGGACCGCAACTGGATCTATGCAAATAGGAGCCCAGAATATTTCTAATAGCGAATATGGCATGAAAGGGTCGATTGATGAAGTCGCAGTATTTAATAGAGAGCTTTCAGTCTCTGAGATTCAAGCCATGTATGAACGAAGATCGGAAGAGCACACGTCTGAACTCCAGTCACACTGATATA
>CALARN010000134.1 GCA_937889205.1 uncultured bacterium | reverse complement strand
AGATATATCAGTGTGACTGGAGTTCAGACGTGTGCTCTTCCGATCTATGAAATTGTAAATATTATACTGACTGCCAATGCCCAGATATCAGTCATCCCATTAATTGCATTAATTAAGATTACTATTGCAGCTAGCCATAGAAAAGCTAACCAAATAACCCCACTATGATATAGTTGAAATGATGATTTAATAAGACTTAACAAATCTCTCTTTGCTAGTTCATTAATCATTTTTGGAGAGACATGAGAATCATGCAGATATAATGCTTGTACCAGTATTATCGTCATTCCTAAAGCGACACCCATAAACATAAACAGGTCTGAATAACTTGATACAATAACAATGTCTTTAGCTGCTACTGCAGATTCAAAAAACATAAAAGCACTTGAAGAAGCTGATAAATCTACTTGGATATTAAATAAAGCAGCGGCAAGGTAAATGCCGCCTACTTTTGATAATACTAAAACAATAGCTGGTAATATACTATATTCGATAAGCTTGAGCAGTGAGCGTTTCATCGTAATTATTTTGTTTTGCTAATTATCTTATTTTGAGCTTGATTGGTCTGCTTTTTTAATCATAGCAGCCATTCTAGATTTTAGTCTTGAACCTGTATTTTTATGAATAACGGTCTTCTTAACCGCAGCGTCAACTTTAGCATAAGCTACATTTAGCTTCTCTTTTGCTTCTTTAATTGAGCCTACTGTTAAGTCTTTTTTAATTTCTTTTTTGACTTCTTTAAAAGCGTCTTTTGCACGAGTGTTAATAGTTTGTTTTCTCTTACTAACTCTTAGCGCCTTTTTTGATGATGCGTGATTTGGCATATTCTAAAAATAAATATTAATTCAAATTAACACACAGATTTTAACAGTATTACTAAGATTTCACAAGTTTAGTAAGCGAATTTCATTGCTTCTAAACGATATATTTTGCTACAATTAGACATAAAATTTTATTTTTCTCAAATGAACGAATTCATACCTGCAATGGCTGTTGTCTTGCCTTGCTTAGTCATATTATTAATAATTCTTTTCTTTTCCACATTTTTCAGTGTAGAGCAACAAACCGTAGCCATTATTGAGAGGTTCGGCAAATTTGTGCGTATTGCTAGGCCAGGTTTAAACTTTAAGATTCCTTTAATTGATAAACTCTCGGGGAAGATGTCAATGCGTGTTCAACAGCTAAATGTAAAAGCAGAAACTAAAACACATGATAATGTATTTGTTCATATTTTAGTATCGGTACAATACTATGTCTTGCCTGAAAAAGTATTTGAGGCTTTTTACAAATTAGAAGATCCCCGTATGCAGATTAACTCTTATGTATTTGATGTTGTGAGAGCTAAGGTCCCCAAAATTGTACTTGATGATCTGTTTGAGAAAAAAGATGAAATTGCTGTTGCAGTAAAACAGGAACTAAATGAGACTATGGTAGGCTTTGGTTTTGAAATACTTAATGCCTTAGTAACAGATATTGAACCAGATGCAAAAGTAAAGGAATCTATGAATGAAATCAATGCAGCACAAAGGTTAAGAGTCGCTGCAAACGAAAAAGGCGAAGCTGAAAGAATCCTTAAAGTAAAATCAGCAGAAGCTGATGCTCAATCTAAAGCTTTACAGGGTGAGGGCATTGCTAATCAAAGAAAAGCTATTATTGAAGGCTTACGAGAATCAGTAGATGATTTTCAAAAATCAATTCCGGGCTCATCAGCAAACGATGTCATGAACTTAGTCCTTTTAACACAATATTTTGATACTCTCAAAGAAATGACTGCTACCTCAAAAACCAACACTATCCTTTTACCACATAGCCCCTCAGGCATGCAGGATATTGCAAATCAAATTAGAGAAGCAATAATTGTTGGGAATGAAATTACAGAAGGAAAAGAAAGATAATGCTTACAATTAATGAGCTTAAGCACGAAATTGACTCTCTAACACAAAGGCATAATGAGATTATTGCCAAACTAGATTTAAATGGGCTTAAGCTTGAATTAGAAAAATTAAAACTATTGATTACCGATAATGATTTCTGGGCAGATAATAAAGCTGCTACCAAGACTATGAAACAAATCGGCGACATTGAAAAAGAGCTAGCTAATAATGCT
>CALARN010000133.1 GCA_937889205.1 uncultured bacterium | reverse complement strand
ACCACCGAGATCTACACTCTTTCCCTACACGACGCTCTTCCGATCTGGTAAAACAGGCTCTTCAGATGCAGGAGAATGGATAAATGGAAAGTATTATTCTGGTGCGCACTCGTGGGTAATGGGTTGCTTTGATTTTGAGAATGAACAGTATTGCTATACAGTTATGCAACAATGGGGTGGTCGAGGATATCGTACAGTACCAGTTATGAAAAAATTCATAAATTGCCTTTACAATGATTTCTCTAATAATTGTGAAGCAATTTAAAAATGACAATAAAAGAAAAGCTGGCAAGAATTTCACTTGCTGCGTCACTATCTGCTCGTGAGAGTCGTAAGGCTTTAGAATATTTTCAATCAGCTTCTGCAGCGCTTGAGGCTTTAAAAATCAGTAAGATTGATATTGATGACAATTTACTAAAAAGCTGCATCGTATTTGGAGAGGCATTGTTTCCTAGAGAGTTGGCAGAGATTTTAGACTGCCCGTTGGTTATTTATTACAAAGGTAATATTAGTTTATTATCTGAGACATATAATAGGATTGCTCTGGTTGGGACTAGAAGGCCAAGTGAGTATGGTAGGCGTGTGGCTCAGAGATTTGTGATTGAAGCTGTTGAGCTGGGTTTAGTTACTGTAAGTGGAATGGCATATGGCATTGATAGTGATATTCATAATTACACTTTAGATTGCAATGGCAAAACTATTGCAGTTTTAGGAACTGGTATAAGTAAAATATATCCATCGGGTAATCAATATTTAGCTGAGAGAATTATTGATAATAACGGTTTAATAATTTCTGAATATTATGCTGTTGATTCGTACAATAAATGGGTATTCCCTAGGAGAAATAGGATAATTGCCGGATTAGCAGAAAACACTATTGTTATCGAAGCGGGGCTAAAAAGCGGTGCTTTAGTGACTGCCGAATTGGCGTTAGATTATAATA
Organism: uncultured bacterium; assembly: GCA_937889205.1. Taxonomy (GTDB): domain Bacteria; phylum Patescibacteriota; class Dojkabacteria; order B142; family OLB20; genus CALARN01. The sequence continues at coordinate 5,166 of CALARN010000133.1, read as the reverse complement.
GAAATGTTTTTGTTACGCCCGGTTCAATTTTCAATCCAAACTCTTTTGGCTGCAATAATGCCATCAAAGAGCTTAAGGCGGGGTTGATTACTTCCGTGTATGATGTATATCCGTCTAGAAATATTCACAATCAAAACCAAGACAATAATGTTGAGTATGTTTCGAAATTGCCAATAGCTGAGGCACTTAGTTTGATGGGTAATTCAGAAATTTGCTAGTACTTATAATAATTCAGTCCCTTGCCAAATAACTGTTAATAGTCTATTTTAAGTAAATGATAAATCTTATGTAATTATTATTCTTATTTAATGAAATTAGTTGTTGTAGAATCTCCGGCAAAAGCTAAGACTATTGAAAAGTATCTTGGTAAAGACTATCGTGTGATTGCTTCAAAAGGTCATATTGTTGATCTACCAAAATCAGAAATAGGTATTGATATTGAAAAGAAGTTTAAACCCAAATACGTAATTAAAAATAAAATAGCACTCGCTGCAATTAAAAAAGCTTATCAAGATGCAGATGGGTTGATATTGGCGGTTGACCCTGATAGAGAAGGTGAGGCTATTGGTTGGCACGTAGCCAAAGCGTTAAAGTTTATCAAGCCTAATGGAGAAATTGATGAAAAGCTGAAAAACAAGTTGTCGAGAATAGTATTTACCGAAATTACAAAAGATGCAATCACAGCAGCTGTAAATAAACCTAGATTAATAGATATGAACTTAGTAAATGCGCAACAAACACGTCGCATACTTGATCGCATAGTTGGGTATCAATTGTCTCCGCTCCTATGGAAAAGATTGATGTTCGGGCTTTCGGCTGGCAGGGTTCAGTCCGTTGCTTTAAGATTGGTTGTGGAGAGGGAGAAAGAGCGTGATGCTTTCAAGCCGGAAGAATTTTGGAATATTTTTGCAGGTCTCGATGTAGTCAAAACCAATAAATTAATTGAGCTTGAAATTGCTACAGATGCTGATGAAGAGTATCGAGAATCTAGCCTTAAACAGTTGGATGAAAATATTAAATTCGCCCTGCACAGCAGGGATAATAAGAAGATTGTTGTTAAAAATAGAACAGAAAGCAATGCAATAATTAAAAATATTAGAGATGGGCAGTGGATGGTAGTAGATATTGATTCTAAAGATGCCTTTAGATCTCCTGCTCCACCATTTAATACGAGTACTTTGCAGCAAGTTGCTTCCAATCAAATTGGCATGGCGGCAAGTCGTACAATGAGAATTGCGCAACAGCTTTATGAGCAAGGTTTGATTACATATATGCGTACCGATTCTTTGACTTTATCACATCAAGCTATTGAGTCCATAAGAAAATTAATAAAGCAAAGTAGGGGGCAAGAATATCTGTCAAGTAAACCAATTGTTTACAAAACGAAATCAAAGGTCGCACAAGAGGCTCATGAAGCAATTAGGCCTTCAGATATAACTAAATTACCCGAGTCTTTGAAATTAACTCCAGAACAATCCCGTTTGTATGAATTGATTTGGAAGAGGACTATGGCTTCACAAATGGCAAATTCAAAATTAGAGTTAAACACTGTAAAAGTAAAAGTTAATGAATATCAATTTATACTTGAAGGGCAAAGAGTTTTGTTTGATGGGTTTAATAGCCTTTATAAAAACAAGTTGAAGACTGTTGAGCTTCCGGTCTTTAAGCTAGGCCAACAAATATTTCCGAAGTTAATTGTTTCCTTACAAAAGTTCTCCGAACCACCTGCTAGGTATTCTGAGGCTACTTTAATAAAAGCTTTAGAAGCAAATGGGATTGGTAGGCCATCAACTTATGCGCCTATTTTGACAAATATTACATCGAAAAAATACATCGAGAAAGAGGGTAAGTATTTGAAGCCGACTTTAGTTGGGACTGCTTTGAATAATTTACTAGTTGATCATTTCCCAAAGATATTAGATCTAAAATTCACCGCTGTGATGGAAGATGATTTAGATAATATTGCAAATGGTGATCGTGATTACCTTGAGTTTTTGGGTTCGTTTTATGAGAAATTCCATAAATCCCTGGTAACTGCAGAGAAGAACATTAAAAAAGAAGATTATTTAATACTAGGTAAATCTGAAGAAAAATGTCCAATTTGCGCTAAAAAGATGGAAATTAAACTGGGAAGGTTTAGTCCGTTTTTAAGTTGCGTAGATTTCCCCAAATGTAAAGGAATGCAATCTTTAAATACTAGTAAAACGGAAGAGATTGATATCAATGCTGAGTCTTTTACAAGCAAGTACAAGCAACCTCCAAAAACTGAGGATGGTAAAGATTACTTACTTAAAAAAGGTAGATATGGTTTTTTCTGGGCGCATCCAGGATATCCCAAGATTAAAGACGCTAAGCCATTAGAAATGCAGACCGCAATACTTAAAGAATTATTTGGTGTTGCTCCTAAAGCTAAAGATGGTAAAAAGATGTTACTACGAAATGGTAAGTATGGATATTATTGGGCGCATCCAAATTATCCAAAAACCAAAGAGGTGGTTAAAATAGACAATAAAAAACTCCAGGAAAAAAAGAAAGAATTAGAACTATTTTAAAGTGTTTTAGGATAGTTAAATATTATTCACGAAGCCCGAAATACTATAGGCCCTATATACGCTTCTGTAAATCCTTAACTATGGGATTACTAAATTTTGTGATAAATTCTCCCGTATGAGATTTTATTCAATATTATATATTTGTTGATATAGACGCTTGTAAAGCCATGAAGGACAGGCTATATCATCTATGGAAAAAGTCTAATAATTGTTGACTTGTTGTTAAGAAATTTCTAGACTATATTTAGGATTTTTAATGCATATTTAACTATTGAAGAATTAATTTGACACACTTCATAACCCAAAAAGTCTTAAAGAGATTGTCTAGTCTGTTTATAAGGGCTGTTGTTTGTGTATTTATTTCTTCATTAATTTACACCGAAAGTGTAATAAACATTTCTGCAGCTTCGACTTCTTCACTGAATTTTCAAGGTAAGATTGCCATTAAAGGAACGGGGACAAATATTACCACCGATGCTCCAGCATGTATTCTAGCTGAAGCTGATACTTGTGACTTTCGTATTAGTTACTTTTCGGTGGCTACTGAAGGTACTTCTTTATATACTGAAGTCTTTAGTGACATCGAATTAGGAAATTATTCTGGAATATTTAACTTGGCATTGGGTTTAGGTAGTAAAACTGGTGGCAGTGAAACCAATTTTTCTGATGTTTTTATTGAAAATGATTCGGTGTTTATTAATATCGAATTTGATGCAAGTGGATCTGGAGATTTTACAAATCCTGAGATTTTCACTCTAGATGGTACTAACAGGATGCAATTAAGAGCTACCCCTTTTGCAATTACTGCTGCAAATATCTCCAATAGTAATAATCAAATAATTAGGAATCAGACTGCTGAGCAGGTAAATGCAAGTTTCAATATTGATGGTAGTGGAACAATTGCTGGAGACTTTGCTGTAGACTCGGCAAATAATACTTTTTATGTTGATTCCGTTAATCATAATGTGGGCATTGGTACTACAAGCCCAGCTCAGAAACTTCATGTCTCAGGAGATGTAAGAATTGATGGGGTCTTGCAATTAAGTCCTTCTCAAATAGCGAAGGTATTAGAGGCCGCAGATGCGGCGAATAGTGATTTTTTTGGAAGTAGCATATCTCTGTCTGCAGATGCTAGTGTATTAGCCGTAGGTGCAGATACTTGGGAAGGAGTAAGCGGTACTAATAGGGGAGGCGTATATATTTATGATTGGAGTGGTGGGCGGTGGGTTCAAAGAGGCAATGTCTTAGAAGCTTCAGACGCTGCTGATGGTGATTATTTTGGTTCGGCAGTTTCATTATCTGCTAATGCGACAGTTTTAGCTGTAGGTGCTCAATACTGGGAGGGTGCATCGGGAACAGACAGGGGAGGTGTATATACTTTTGATTGGAACGGAAGCGCTTGGGTACAAAGAGGAAGTGTCTTAGAGTCTGTTGATGCAGCAGATGAGGATTACTTTGGAATTTCAGTAGCGTTATCTGCAGATGCTTCGGTTTTAGCTGTAGGTGCCCAGCGATGGGAGGGGATGTCAGGAACAGATAGTGGAGGTGTATATGTTTATGATTGGGATAGTGACTGGGTGCAAAGAGGGGGGGTACTAGAAGCCGCAGATGCTGCGAATACAGATTATTTTGGGACATCAGTGGCCTTAAGTGCTGTGGGGGATATTTTGATTGTAGGTGCTCAAAATTGGGAAGGTAATGTAGGTTCAAATGTTGGAGGCGTATATGTTTATGATTGGGATAGTGCCTGGGTGCAAAGGGGTAATGTGTTAGAGGCTGCAGACGCTTCTAATACCGACGCATTTGGTAAATCAGTAGCTATTAGTGGTGATGGTGATGTGATTGTAGTTGGTGCGCAATTTTGGGAAGGTGCCTCGGGTACAGATACCGGGGGTGCATATATTTTTGATAATAAGGGCAGTATTTGGTTGCAAAGGGGAGGGGTATTAGCCGCAATAGATGCGACAGATGGTAACCGTCATGGGGTATCGATTAGCATTTCTGCTGATGCTGGTGTGCTTGTAGTTGGTTCTGAAAGAAGAAGTAGTTCAGGTTTTAGTAGCAATGGCGGAGTATATACCTATTCTTTGATTGCTAATAGCAGTCCTTTTTCAAGCAACAATAATGGTATCGCTTGGAATGTGATTAATAATAATTCAATTTTCATTGGTGGTAATGTTGGAATTGGCTCTTCTTCTGCGGATTCTTTATTCACGGTTGGATCAAGCTCAGGCTTTAAGATTGATGCAAATGGTGCTATAACAGCAGCTACGGGTATTACTTCTTCGGGCAATGTATATTTTACGTCGCTTCCTAAAACTGGAATTGGGACCTCTTATACTTTAAATGTAACTAGTACGGGGTTAGTTTGGAGAGAAACATCTTCAATAAGATACAAAGAGAATGTACTGGGCTTAACAGATAATTTCGACTTAATTCTAGATATTAATCCAGTATCTTTTAATTATATTGGAAGTTATTCTGATGAAATTGGGTTTATTGCTGAAGAGCTTGATGCCAAAGGTCTTTCTAATCTAGTTATATACGACGAATTAGGTAGGCCTGATGGCATCAAATACAATAAATTGCCAATATATTTGCTAGAGGTGATTAA
>CALARN010000132.1 GCA_937889205.1 uncultured bacterium | reverse complement strand
CGACCACCGAGATCTACACTCTTTCCCTACACGACGCTCTTCCGATCTAGCTCCACTCTAAAGCATGATTAATTAGTATTTCAAATTGAGGATATTGTTGCATAACCCAATTTGCAGCAGTCTTTTTTGAACCCATACCATTGGTGTTCAGAGAGTATAGAATTCTGCAAAGATTTAGAACCAGGTAAGAGCAGTAATGTGGATTATTTAGATAAGCCATATCGTTAAGTTTGGGTAGCCATTCTTGGTGAAAGTCTTTGATTATTGCGGTCTTGACATCGTCAAAGTTAATTCTTTTAAAAACATCTGCAATTTCTTTACCTGAAATAGTCTGTCCATATTCTTGGATTAGATAGTTATTGATAATCCATTCATTACCGTATGGTGCTGCTTTATAAAAGCGCTCCCCAAAGTAGGGGCGGGGTTCTATTGGGGGCAGTGTGCTTGCCAGCATTTCAATTGTTACAAAAGAGCATTCGATTCGTTTTGACCAAAAGGGAAAATTTACCTCGATACTATTGTAAAGATCTTCTATTAATTTCATCTCTGTATTATCTACCTTTGATGTAATAACTACCACAAGATCAATATCGCTTCTAGAAGGGGTAAAGGCACCATATGTAAGAGAGCCGAATAGATATACGCCAACTAATCTATCTTGAAAAATATTGCGAAATTCTGTCCTTAGATATGTTAGTACTTCATTGGCATCCATGATATTTAGCTTAAAATATTTAGTAAATTCTGTAAATCTGTAGTGCTCGTTAAATTAAATTTAAGCCGAGATTCTTTCATCAATTTTTTCTTCAATTTCAAAACATCTTCGATTTGATATGTTTCAATACCCAATTTGCTCGCAAGATTTCTCATTTTATCAATATTATCATTATTACATATCTCTAATTCAACAACGAAAATTTCAGGTGCAAGATAATGATCAAGAGTTATAGATATGTCATCATAAATTACCTGACTACGTTCTTTGCGAATTACAAATAATTTGTTATATCCAAGGTTATGGCAAAACTGTAAAATATTATTGAGTTGATTTTTTGAAAAATCAAATTCGCTTTCAACATCCGTATCGTTTGAGATTCCTCTTTTAAGCCTTAATTGCCATTTATTATCTTTAGACCTTATTTGTAACTGCTTATCTGGTTTTTCAATGAAAAATACTTGGTCGTATTTAGTGCAACTAATTATCTTAAATTGGGATAACAATTCAGTAAACTTATTTTTATTAATTAAAAATCTTAATTCTGTTTCTTTCATGCTAATGAGATTTTAATATTTCTTTCTGCTAATAGCATATCAATTTGATCGACAATAAAGCCAGTCTCAATTTTTCTGGCTGACGCTTCAGTTAATAAAGCTCCTAATCTTGATAAGTTATCTGGGTCTAGAGCCTTTGCTTCTACCTTAGCCCAGTTGAAAGCTAATGAATCTACATGTTCACCTGATTCGAATAAATTTAAAGTATAGTTACTATCAATGGTAATACGGGGATAGAAAGAGGTAACTTGTCCTCTCTCATTGAAACAAGCTTGAGGAACATAATGGGTTCTATCTGAATACAAAGAGAATTGAGTTGCAGCTAAGCTTTTGTTTCGTAGGTAGGGTCCAACCAATGCCGTTAGATCTGGATAAGATTGCAGTTGTTGCAAAGCAAGAAATGGTGCAATTACTAGTTCTTTTTCGCCAGTTAACATGTTTTTAAGCATGAATTCTCCAGGAATATTGCAGAATAAATCTGGACCTATTGGTTGCCTAGCTCTTGCTCTAACACTAGGATTCCAACTTACGCCATTTGCAGATTCTACACATATATATAGAGTATCAAGTGGTTGCTGTCGTGATATCTTCCAATCTTCATTCATCAATCTCTCAACAAGCGAAGGTGTTCTTAAGGGATTCAAAAAAAACCTGTTTTCAATTCTAGTCTCTGATTGTGTCATTTATCATACTTACTTAAAAAGAGTAGTAGATGATAGCATAGAAGCTGCTATTGATAAAACATTCAACGTGAAATATTAAATGCAATTTTGAAGAAAAGTTCTGTTTAATCTGAGAATCTGTATTTAATAATGTTCCAGACAATATCTATGCCATCCCAAGCATTAATTTTTTTTCCTGCTTTTACTTTGCGAGGGTAGTAATCAATTTTTTGCTCTTTAATTTTCCAGCCTTTCTTAATCGCTTTAATTATCCACTCAGTTTCAAGCCCAAATCGCTCAGATTCAAGTTTGAGATCAAGAAAGGCATCAAGCCTACATAACTTGTATGAGCTAAGTATATCGTTAATATTTTGTCTATATAGTAAAAACAAGAGTGACTTTGTTACAAGCTTTGCCAGTTTGGAAATCTTGTTAACATCTGGGGAATTGTAAATATCTCTATCTCCATTAACCATATCTAGTTTCTCAGCCTGTAATAACTTTAATAGTTCCGGAATATTTTGATAATTAAGCTCTAAATCGGAGTCTTCTACAATCATGAATTCGCCTGTTGCTGACTTTGCTCCAATCGCTACAGAGTAGCCCTTTCCGCGATTAGTTTCATTTCGTAAATAATTAAAGTCATATTTACTTTGGAGACCTTTAATTATTTCGGTTGTGCCATCAGTTGAGCAATCATCAACTACAATTACTTCTTTAAAGATATCCAAGCTAAATACTCTTGTTATTGCTTCAGCTATTGTTTCTTTTTCGTTATAAACGGGAATTATTATACTTAAAATTGGTTTTAACATCTTTTCTTATTCGTAGTAACCTTTTTCTGGCTCTCCAGTTTTATTTGGTCCTATTAATTTTAATTTATCTAGTTTCGACATAAAGATTATATAGGGTTTTTCATCTAGAACAAACATCTCGTACTCAAAATTACTATATTTTATTCTCGAAGTTATGGTTTCTTTAAGTTCTAACGAAGAACTTGAGCTTATTAATCTAGAGTCTGATATTTCTAAAGAAGCGTAAACTGGATTAGCGGCATCTAGTGATGAGATATCAAAACTAAAGACCTGTGTTATGTTAGTGTTAACATCTTTAACATAAATATCTGTTACTTCTGGTTTTGAATATTGTCCAGGATGATAATCTAATGCTAAGAAATTTATTTTATCTGGGTAGCGATCATCAATCTTTACAACAGCCCTTGCTCTGCCAGTTAAAATATCGATAAGTCCGAATTCCGAATCTACCTTATACCGCTCGTCTATTATGGGTAGTGAACTATCACGTTTAAATAAATACAAGAGCATGTTTTTAGGGCTATTATTTGGAGTTATTAGAAACAGTAGCGATAGTGTTGTGGTAAAGGTAGTTGCAATTATTGTAAAGGTTAATAAAGCAATCTTTTCCTTATAATTCCTTAGATAATTAAATGCTGAAATGAATCCATAAATTAAAAATGGAACATTGATAATCATAAATCTAGCACCATAACTACCACCTCCCCACCATGCTGGCCAAAAAGAGTAGGATAAGATTACAAAAGCAATATTTGAAAGCATTATCGCATCAAAGAAGCTAAAAGTTTTCTTAATGAGCTTTAAGGCGTATCCAATAAATGCAACAATTACAAAGGGGGAATTAATTAACCAACCCCTCCAGGGGCTGAAAAGTACAGATATTAAATTGAATTGTTCAAAAGTAAAGGTCTCTCCTCTTATTTCATTGTAGCCTGAAGCGATTAGTTTACCGTATGATACTTGATTGTACCCCATCCACATAAGAATAAAGGGAAGGTTGGCTAAGCAGTAAGTTAATAAAAACTTCCATTGTTTTTTAAGTATTAGCCACAGCGCGAACATAACTGCTGGTAATACGAAAAAGGGACGAACGGTAAAACCAAAACTTATAGCTACTGCAGCAGCAATTATATTTTTATTGTTTGGTTTCTTTTCAAATTTGGTAATGTTATATATGAATATAATCGCTGCAAAAAACTCGTATATATGCGTATAAAATGGCTTTATAAAAATATAGTTAACAAGATATGCTGAACTAGTGATGGCGATTGTTAGCAGAAGAGAGTACTTCTTTTCTGGTATAAGAAGTTTTATTAATTGGTATAAATAATAAAAACTGATAATAGCAAACACCATTGCGGTAATTAAGATAGCTATACCATCGGCAAGAGAGTGGCCACTGTAAGATTCAAAGTAATCATTATATTGTGTTGTAGTTTGATCATTTACAAGTTTTGAGATTGATAGTCCTGGAACTAAAGCAAAAGCGGTTCCAGGAGAGCAAACATCTTTATATACTTCACCATCAAATGCAATTACATGACCTCGATAATCATAGTAATCAGGTTTGTTTTGACTTACAAAGCTACCTTCATCAACAATTGATCTAGCTATATGGTAATAACAATATCCATCAGAAATCACAATAGGTGAGGCTGTGATAGAAAACAAGGTGAGGTTTAGAAATATCCAAGCGATTAAGAATATTTTTATGAATTTATCAAATTTTGCAGGAAAATTATTAATCATGTTCTCCTCAACTACTTTTTCTTTTTAGATAACAAAATACCCGCTAATAGGGCGGCTAAGGCTGTTGCACCAATCCCTGCAAAAATCATTTTATCTTTTCTATTTTTTTCAGTTTCAGCTTTTACAGGTTCTTTAAATAGTTGTGCTTTGTCAAATGCTTTCTGAGGCATAATTTCTAATAATTCATCATATGAATAACCGTACTCTCTTTTAAAGTATCTTTGCATTTCATTGTGCACTTTCAAGTTAAACCTTTGCTGCGCTGCTTGCATAAATTGCTCTAACTGTTCATGGGCTGCTTCAGTAAAGCTACCATCTCTTAGCTGGATTATTTGCGTTAATAAAATATGTAAACTATTTAGATGTCCAGTTCTTAAATATGCATCTACAGCGAACTTCTTTGCAAAGCCATTCGCATCAAGCTCTTGTAAATAAGAGATAAAGTTATCTATTGCTGGTTTTTTTTGTAAACCAACTTCTGCTAACCGTTGCACGGAATTTAATTGTGAGTTTAGTGCTTTTTTCCATTTTTCATAAGTAGAAATTGGATATGCTGCTACTAATGCTTTATCGAGATTGTAAAACATATTGTTTTGCTCATTAGACATGACAGAATAACCACAAGCTTCAATACAACCATTTGCTGCAGACATAAATGCATTTTCTCCAGGCGGTTTACCGATATTGTAATGTGCCCATTTAAAAATATTGGGGCTAATTGCTGCCGATTCAAGTTTATTTGAAGTCTTAACAATATTTAAATTAGGATAACTTGCTACCGCCGCTTGTATATTAGGCCAATCATCGCCAAATAGCTCTTTAGCAACATCTTCCTCTCCTTTCTCAAATAAGCAAATTGCTAGATTATAATTAGTAGGACAGCCCGCATTGATAAAATCGTTCAATGCCTGCTTTATTTCTTCAATATTTGAAGCGTTACCATTAACCATCAAGGCTATATTTCTAGATTTGCCGTGCCATTTTTCTGATAATTCCTTTACTGTAATTGAGTCCATAAATTCTCCAGTGATGACAATTGGGCCATTATTCTCAAAGGTGTTTTTTAAGGCGTTGGCAATTATCATAGAAGGCACAACCTTTACACCACGATGTCTACCTTGTTTATGGGCAAAAACTTCTAGTTCTTTATGATTAGCAATAATCCCGTTTCGTGGAGTTATTGGAACAAAACCTTGATCAGGGACCAAGTCATTAAAGGTGTCTGCCACTTCTGGTGCTTTATCACGATAGTATGCTTCTGCAGCACGCAAAATATTTGCATGAGAAGAAATTACTAAATCTGGCATTCCAAAAACGCTAAATAATCTTGTAGTAGTACCTACCAATGCTTTTTCGCTAATACCGATGTCAATTTCGCATAATAGCTTTGCTAAAGTTCTAGCAAGTTGAGGATGTTTATCAATCTCACTAACATTAGCTCTTGCCAATTTAGCATGAATTCTCTGTGATACTTTATCATCACCAGAGCCAGCCAAAGAAAATTCAGTTACTATTTTTGCGGCATTTACTAAAATCTCGTTTGCAATTCCGGGGTGCTGCTGTATTAAGCTATTGAAGATTTCGTCATAAACATTTTCGGACAGGGTATTGCGTTGCATAGCATTATGAATCTTTGCTTTAACACCATACAAAGAAGCGTCAATCCCGGAAAGTAGTTCTTCCGGTTGCATTAGCTTTATTGGTAGACGACCAACATCGGCTAGTAACTTGGCTTCAAGATAGGCCTCTTTTAGATGGCCAAGTCCTGCGTAGGGGGATTGCGCAAAAACATTATTACTGCTTAATTGTTGTTGCATTAAAGAAATTCCAACTTCAGTTTTGTCTCCAGTTAGAAAGAGCGCTGCTTCTTGTTGCAGATAATAATTAAAATCTTCGTGATCCAGTTTTGTAGGATGTAGATATGCAGCGTTCTTAATAGGCTCATTTTCATGTGCAAATGCTGTAGTTAAATCGTTTCCAAAAGAAAAATCTAGCTGTCTTACAGACAAGGTTGGATCGATCCAATTTTTAATATCGTAACGCCTAGAAAAATTACTTGGCAGACCTAGTACCTCATTTAAAAAATGGGGTAGGTCTGCGACTTCATCTCGTATTTGATTAAAATAATCTTTTATTTTTGGTTTTTCTTCCATAGTTATATTGTAATGCTTTTTACGCTAATTATGTTAATATTTTGTTAGTACATAATAAACTATCGTTAAGAAATGCTTAAGTTATTAAAAGAAAATATAAATGAGCTGATACTTTGCTCTTTTGGGTCATTGTTATTGCTAATATTGACTTTTAATTTCGAAATCTATGAAGCAACAAAGGGCTTTCCGCTTCCAAATATGTTTTTAATTAATGATGGAATCTTGAAAGGGATATATATTTGGGGTTTCCCGTTAACTATTATTAATTTTTTAATTTATCTAGTTTTAATCTTTTTCCTCTACAAGATATTCTTTAATCGTCGAAGTACGTCTAGTTATTAATCATGGGCTTGCTTGTTCCTGAAATTAAGATTGACGAATATAGTAATTTACTTCAGCTAGGTTTAATTACGCCTTCATCTCATTTTATTCCATTTATACATCCAACTAAAGGTGTCGCAGTAGCTCCGTATTGCTATGAGTGTGAAGACTATTGGAGTAAACCAAATGCTTCTATGATATCTTTTAATACTAATATAGTAAAAGGCTTTGATCCTTTTATTAACGAGAGAGTCACGCTTAAAGGTGCAAATACTGAAGCGGCATTAGTAGAGTACAAGAAATTTGGAGAAAGAACAGGTAGGACTGTGAACCCTATCGGTAACCGTAGATTTCTAGTTACTCCTCCGATAATTGGTGTTTCTTCTGATGATACACCAATATTTATCAATTGGTTAATAAATGAT
>CALARN010000131.1 GCA_937889205.1 uncultured bacterium | reverse complement strand
GGGCAGTAGTTAATCCCGGGTTATACAAAAGCGATGAAGAGATGCTTGTAATGCAGGCAGTAGAAAATGCTGGTGGATTTTCGAGTAATGCCGACACTGCTTATGTATATAAAAATATGAAGCTGGCGGTTACAATAAAGCCTGCAGAGAAAATTTATATCCCAGCGATAGGTGAAGATGTGCCGTTTCTTGATAATAATGCTGAAGATAGTAAGAAAGCAATCAATATAAACACGGCTTCGATAGATATTTTAGATTCAATACCTGGCATAGGCGAAGTTACAGCGAAAAAGATTATTGCCGCTAGGCCATTTAATAACTGTCAAGAGGTAGATAATATTCCAACTCTTAATAAGACAGTAAAGCAAAACTTGTTAGAAGTTTGTGAGCTATGATGCGTATTGTTAAGTATATTGCCTCAAGGTACTTTTTTCTATTAGCGTTTATTTATTTTATTTATTGTTTATTTCATATCCAGAGTCAGACTAATTCGGCGCAGTCTCTCGTTTCTAATGCTGATAAATATGCAGGAGTAATAATTGAGTATCCAGTTCCTGTTCGAATACAGCAACGAGTTACGGTTTTAAATGAGATAAATCAGCTCAGGATGTTTATTTATCTTCCTCGCGAAGAGCAAATAGAGAAAGGGGGTTATATTGAGTGTGAGGGGAATGGGGTAGTGGCTGACAATCAATATGCACAGTCAAAAAATGTGCATTTATCAATTTATTATTGTAAAGATATCAAGATAACTAAAGGGAATAACTCTATTCAATCTTTCATAAATTCGGCAAGGGGTTTTATCGAGAAAATATGCAGAGAAAATTTACCTGAACCCCAAGCCTCATTATTACTAGGCATGTTAATAGGTAGTAATGAGGCTTTCACTGTAGATTTTGAAAATTCCTTATTGTTATCTGGAACTAGTCACATCATTGCGGTTTCGGGTTATAACGTTAATTTTGTTACAGGGCTATTATTGCTTCTGTCTAGATTCATAAATAAAAATAGGCTGATGCTTATTATTATCCCATTATTATTACTATATCTAATTATCGTTGGCGTAGAAAATATCCCAGCACTTCGTGCAACATTTATGAACATCTATTTACTATTCGGACAGATGCTAGGGGCTAAAAGAGATTTTTTAAATTCTATGGGGCTGTCATTGTTGTTAATACTTATCATAAACCCCTTTGCGGTGTTGTCCGTATCTTTGTATCTCTCATTTCTAGCGGTTATTAGTCAAAATATATTAAGCCCTTTTGTTTCAAAATATATAAAATATGACTCACTAAGAACTAGTTTAGTTTGTATAGTTGGAACGCTTCCCCTCACGGTAATACTATTTCAAGTATTTTTTCCTTGGTCGTTACCAATTAATGTGATAATTGCCCCTTTGTTACCAATAATTATGGAATTGGTATTAATAACTTTTCCTCTAATATTAATATTTCCCCAGTTAGCTAATGTTTTAATCTTTCCATTGCGCTCGGTTTTTAAAGTATTGGTTGATATTATCTACTTTGCAGAAAAATTGCCATTAAATCGGATAGAATCACACGATTTATATTTGTTTGCTATTCCCATTTTCTTAGTAGTAGTTTTTGTAATCTATAAAAGGAGAAGTAAATGAAGTTTTTTCATAAAATTGTCGTAATTATTTGCTGTGCAATCTATACGATTGTTATAAATTTCGATTTTGATTATACCCAAGAGACATTAAAAGCGATTTTTTTTGATGTAGGGCAGGGTGATTCGCTATTGCTTCTTACTCCTGATTCTAAAAGTATTTTGATTGATGCCGGTAAAGATATTAGTGCAGCTTCAAAACTTGGAGAGTATTTATCGGGTAACATTATAGATTTACTAATAATTACACATCCAGATACTGACCACATTGCAGGTGTTTTCGATATTAAAAAAGGGTATCAAATAAATAACACAATCGCTGAGCAACACGAGCTACTTAGTGGTCTATCTCGGCTTGAGGTTAATGAGGGAGGGGTAATAGTTGTAGGTTGTTGCGTACAGTTAAAGTTGTTCAATGTTGATAATAAGGATGAAGATGCAAATGCTAGATCTTATGCAATTTTAGTTTCCTATGCGAATCAAGAGATATTTGTGGCTGGAGACTTACCTAAAAATCTTGAAGATACTCTTGTGAATCAAATAGGGGATATTGAAGTTTTAAAAGTTGGGCATCATGGAAGTAATACAAGCACTTCAGAATATTTTTTAGAAACAGTAAAACCAGAAGTAGCAATTATTTCGGTTGGGGAAAATAAATATGGGCATCCGCATTTTGAAGTGTTAAATAATTTAAATAATGCAGGCGTACAGACATATAGGACAGACCAATTGGGAGATATTGAAATAATATTTTCAACTACAAAAAAATATAAAATTTATTCAAAATAAGATTTGTGATAAAATGTGTCAATTATAAAAAACCTATGTTCTTAGTACTAGAGGGCATTGACGGAGCAGGTAAAGGTCGTCAACGCATTGAACTTACTCAAATATTGAAACAAAAATTCCCCGGTCTGTTTTCTCTAGAATTCCCTGATCATCAAGGGGTAATTTATAAAAATATTATCAAACCGGCGTTATTAGAAAAGATAAGTATTCCAAAGCAGGCGTGGTTTCCTGCTTTTGCTCTTGATCAAATCCTTTATCAAGATAGAATTAGCAAAGCCAAAAATAGTAAAGAAGAGCATTTTATTTGTGATGGTTACTATACAACAAATATTGTATATAACGCGTTAGTGAATAAGCATTTATCACTTGCCAAGGCGTTGGCCTTTGCTAAAGATTTCAAAATAGCAGAAGCGGATATTAATATTTTTATTGATGTTGATCCTCAGATTGCTTTAGCTAGAAAAAAAATTGAACCAGGACACAATGAAGGGTTAGATATTTATGAAAGAGATTTAAAAAAACAACAATTGCTTCGCAAATCATATTTGAAAATGGCACAAGATTCAATTTTTGGCAAATGGGAGGTAGTTGATGGTAACGGCTCTATCACTGAAGTTACAGAGACAATTTTACAAGTATTAATAAAATATAATTTAGCATAATAAATAAATATGAGTGAATTTAAAAGTATAGAAAAAACATTTCTGATGATAAAGCCTGATGGGGTTCGTAGAGGGCTTGTAGGGGAAATATTTCACAGACTAGAACGAATCGGTCTCAAAATGGTTGCCTGTAGAATGATACAAGCAACAAGAGAGCAAGCAAAAAAGAACTATCCGGGAACAGAAGACTGGTTAATCAGAATGGGTGAAAAGACATTAAATAATTATAACAATG
>CALARN010000130.1 GCA_937889205.1 uncultured bacterium | reverse complement strand
ATAATAACCAGCAACCGTATCTGCTGAAATCACTGCGTGCTTTTTACCATTTACTGTATAAATTGCAGGTTTAATTTTTGCTTCATCGCTATTTCCCGCTCCTGCCGTTAATATTCCATTCTCTCCTAACACATCAATAGTTCTTTTATACCCATTTTGGCCACCATCTCCCGCATGATTGCCTGCTAGTGAAAGAATATCAAAACCTACTTTCTTTAAGCCTAAAGCATTTTGCTCATCTCCAACAAAAGACATACAACCGGTGCAAGGCGCAGGGTTACCATTAATTGGATTTTCTAACAAGCCGATTGCCAAATCAGCAGTTTCAATATCTTCTCTGAAATAATCATACAGATATGTGTAGTTATTATTTTGATTTAAGGCTAGTCTATCAACCGCCCTTGCCGGAATTATTTCGCCACTAATAAAGATCGTGTTTCTATTATCTACATTAGACAGTGCTTGTCTTTGTTGTTGCAACTCTTTGTCTAAACTAGCAGCAGTAGTCTCAAAAGTATACTTCAGAGGATAATCAGTTAGCTTTTTGTCTTTCTCCCAGAATAAATGCCCATCAACAGCAAGTGACTTATAGTGAAATGAAACCTGTTCAGGTGGTAACAAACAAATTTCACCTAGCTTAATGGTTTCTTCAATTTGTGCGGCTTCTATGTAATTAATTTCTTTATCCGCAAATATATGACTAATTGAATCTGCAGTTTCGTCTAGAGCACAAATTTTTTCGTTTAATAAATCAGCATATGAGATGTTATTTTGCAGTCTGCTATACGCTACCACGGGAACAAAAAAATCTACGATAGCCACAGTCTCGACCTCTTCAACTTGAACTGAATTATCTGAGTTTGAAGTGTCGTCTGAAGAATCAATAATATACTTAGAAAAAATTAACCAGCAAACTGCAACTAGAAAAATTGCAACTGCGAAAATATTTAATGTTTTTTTCATAATATTTTTGTCTGTAGTAAATATTATTATAACTTTATTATTTCAATTCATTAAGAGATTATATACAATTTAATAATAAAGTGGATTCTCCATTATTTTTTGTATGGATAAGAAAATAGAAAATAAAATCGGTTTGTCATCGCTACAGGCTAGAAAACGACTAAAGCAATATGGTCTTAATCAAGCTAATGGAGCATACAGTTCTATTCTAATGATGATTGTTCATCAATTATTTAATCCAATCATAATGTTGCTGATTATTGCTGCTATCATATCGGCCTTTATTGGCAATGATATAGAGGCAACAATAATAATTGGAATAATCTTACTAAATATATTTTTTGGAACTTATCATGAATATAAAGCTCAACACATTATTTATGCTCTTAAAAAACAAATAATTACCAATGTTTCGGTTTATCGAGATGGCATTCTCACAGAAGTGCCTATGCAAGAGATTGTTCCAGGAGATTATATCGCTCTAAAAATTGGAAACATTGTTCCTGCTGATGTATTTATCAAACAACAAGAAAACCTATTAATTGATGAAATGCAGATAAATCCAAACGAAAAGAATATTAGTAAAGAGGTTAATATTAAAGATAATAAATACTTTAGTTCAGGAATAATCTACACTGGAAGTGTGGTAAAGATGGGCACAGCAATAGTTAAAGTCTTTGCAACAGGCGCAGCTACAAAAACTGGATCTATGATTAATAAAGCGATGCAAAGAAAGCATATCACCGAATATGAAAAAGAATTACAGCAAGTAGGCATACATCTAATAAAAATTATTGTAATAACTATTGGCATCTTATTCGTCTTAAGTAGTCTTTTTAATCCAGGACAAGACTTGATTCAACTAATATTATTTACTATTGCTATCGCCTTTATGGCAATCCCCGAGTCTCTACCAGCTATTTCCAACCTTATATTAAGTAAGGGTGCCCAAATAATTGGCAATAAAGGAGCAATTATAAAAAACCTCACAGTACTTGAAAATTTAGGTAATGTTGATATTATCTGTACCGATAAAACTGGTACATTAACTGAAAACACACTTAGATTAATGCGTTGGCGAGTTAACCCTAGATATGAAGCTGAGTTTTTTGATTATTGCTATATGCTTTCTCACAATAGCAAAGATGTCTTTGATATTGCGATAATGGACATGCTTAATTTAAATGATTATCATCCTAAAAAAACGAACTTAGAATATCAAGACATTGCGTTTGACCCGTTCTTAAAAGAATCGGGGAGAGAATTTGCAAATTTCGCGATTATTAAAGGCTCAGAGAAGGAGCTTTTGAAGAAATCTAACTACAACCAACATCCAGATAATGAGAACATGGATGGCAATAGAAGACTTGCAATTATTAAGAAGCAATCTGGAAAGCATATCTACATTGCAAGTCTATATTTCTATGATCCGGTCAAAAAGGATGTATCAAAAGTGTTTAAAACTGCAACTGCAAATGGATTGCAACTTAAAATTATTACCGGTGATACACTAGCTGTAAGTCGTTTAGTCACTAACGATATTGAGTTTACAAAAGATATTAGCGAGTTTTTCGACGCTGATTTGTTGCAGTATTCAGAGCCGAGAATTTTAGAACAACAGGTACAAAAGTATCAGGTTTTCTATAACGCTGATCCAGTTCAAAAATTTAAAATTATTGAGGCTTTACAAAATAATGCTACGGTAGCTTACTTAGGAGATGGTATCAATGATGCTCCAGCACTTAAACTTGCGGATGTAGGCATCGTTGTCAAAAATGCAAATGATATGGCAAGAGATAATGCAGACATGGTATTAACTCGTAAGAGTTTAAGTATTGTTGTCTCGTCAATTATTGAAGGCAGAAAAGCATTTATAAACATTGAAAAATTGCTTTTACTTAGTCTTACTTTAATATTTTGTAATCTCTTAACATATATAGTGCTATCAATATTATTTAAATTTCAGCCAATACTACCTATACAATTAATAATCTCAAATGTAATTATTGAGTTATCACTTTTCACATATGTAGTTGACAACGTAAATACTAAAGTCCTGAAACAACCCCAACATCGCAATTTTCCCAACCTCTTAAAATATAGTTTCACAATCGCTGCGATTATTAGCGGAATAAATGTATTATTTTTTCTTTGGGCAAATTCTCTTGTTGTTGAGCAATTGCAAACGCTTTGGTTTGCAATAATTACCATCACTAGCTTACTACTTATACTTAGTTTCAGAACACAGAGCTTTTTTTACACAATAAAAATAAATAGAAATATCATTCTAGCTCTATTTATCTCAATTGTCGTGACTATCTTGCTTGCTTTTAGTAAAATCATTCCAACCAATTTCAGCATATTAAATTTCACTTACATACCTTTGGTTATATTGTTTCCAATTGTCAATTTAGTCATAGTAGAACTCACAAAATTATTTTTAATAAAACGCATCAATATAAATGAACAAACTTAAAGCAATTCTTGCATTAACTAGATGGACGGAAATTTATGATTACACTTTGGCCTTAACATTACTTGCTGCAGTATTCTCGGGAATCGAGTGGCAATGGCGTATAATTTTTATTTTTTTCATTAATGTTTTAGGCCAATGTTTTGCCTTTATGATTAATGATGTCGAAGATGCAGAAGATGATGCTCTCAACCCTAAAAAGCTGAAACGCAACCCCGTTAGTAACGGTTCTTTGTCGAAAAAAGAAGGCTATCTTTATGCAGCCTTAGCAGCTTTTTTATGTATTATCCTATTTGCAATATTAACCTTAAGTTATAATCCAATAGCCGTTGTAATTGTTGCTATTACTACTTTAGTAACAATGTTTCTATATTCTTGGAAAACTGTACGTTTTAAAAGCATGCCTGGCTTAGACTTCCTCTCGCATATATATATGTTAGCAGGCGCTCCATATCTGCTTGCATATTTTAGTTTTAGACAAGAAATGGATACATTAGGTCTATTAGGTCTCATTATGGTGCTATTATTTTCAGGTTACGGAATAATGGAGAATCAACTCAGAGACTATGAGACAGATAAAAAAACAAATATTAAAAACACCACTGCATATATTGGTGTTACTGCATCAAAAGTTTTACAAATTCTTTTTATCTTAGGAGGTATAGCTGGTGGGTTCTATTACATTTTTACCTTACCACAAAAGTTGTTTATATTAGTAGAAGTCGCAATCATTGCTTTTATAATTTCTTTGTATCCTATTGGTAGGTATTTATTTAGAAAAAGTAAAGAGGATTTTAAATTAGACCTACATAGAGCCCTGCTGTTCTTGGGTTACATACTATTGATTGCAAAAATATTCAAACTACTTTAATTGTTAGTAAATTAACATGCCTGATAAAGAAACAAAACCTAATATTCTTCCTCTAGTACTTGTTGGCGTAGCTTCTTTTGCATTATTAATTTATGCAATGAGCAATGTTGTGCCAAATCAAGATAGCGATAATGTCTCAATTAGCGTAGAAAACCCCATTAACCCAGAAGCCGAATTAAAGGTGATAAGCAGTAACTCTGCATTAGCACAAATATATGCAACAGCAACATCTTGGGCAGCAGATGCGAAAGCTATTTCTTGCAATGGTAGTGCTACAATTGCTGTAAATACAGCAATTTATGGTTATAACCAAGGTAAGTTTGCCAATTGGAATTGCTTCTTTTACTCAGAAAGCTTGCAGCAAGATACTACAATTAGTTGGCAAAACGATAATACACAACTTAAAAAAGCTCATATAACCTATACAGGTGCTCAAGGTGAAATAAACCCGAATGATAGAATCTTTTATAATATTTCAGATTTCGGCTCTTCAGATGAGATAATGAAAACTGCTCTTAATAATGGATTTGATTTAGAAAAGAATTTTCCAGGCATTGGTTTCGGCTCTTACACAGCAAGACAAAAGTACAACGGCCAACCAGTTTGGGAGTTACGAGAATTCGATAGAAATAACCCTGAAAATGAAGTAAGAATTTACTATTTCGACTCTAAAACAAATGAGCTACTTGATATTTCTAATTCTAATTAATCGATAAAATTATGAATAATAATATTGAATATATTTTTAAACCAAAATCTATTGCAGTTGTAGGAGTATCTGAAGATGCCCATAAATTAGCTTCAATCTATTTTAACAATTTAGTTGATGCTGGCTTTAGTGGAGATCTTTACCCTGTTAACCCTAAATATCAAGATCTATATGGCTATAAATGCTATAGCAAAATTTCTGACATTCCAGGTGAAGTAGATCAAGTTGCCATTCTTATTCCTGCCCAGTTTGTTTTAGATATAATTAAAGACTGTGCTCAAAAAAATGTAAAAACGGTGTTAATTATCTCAGCAGGTTTTGGAGAACTAGGCGAAGCTGGTAAGGTACTAGAACAAGAAATTGTAGCTGTAGCTAAAGCCAGTGGAATCCGCATTTTAGGCCCTAATATTATTGGTGTAATTAACACTTATGAGAATGTAAACTCTAGTTGGATGCAACTTTTCCCTGACGAAGGCAATGTTTCATTCTTATCTCAATCCGGGGCATTTTGTACAGCAGTATTAGATAGAGCAATCAATACAAAAGTAGGTTTTGCAAATTTTTGCTCTATAGGTAATAAAGCAGATATCGATGAAAATGATTTAATCAATTACTGGTATCAAGACCCCAAAGTAAAAGTAATCGGCGCATACTTAGAAGAAATAGCTGAAGGATA
>CALARN010000129.1 GCA_937889205.1 uncultured bacterium | reverse complement strand
ATTTTCTAAAGATATATAAAAAGGGCTCTTGTATTCAAGAGCCATTCTGAACCTAGCTTGTTCAGTAATGAGTTCCTCTTGTGTAAATTTTGGAAATGGAATACCAAGAGGCCTTAACCCCGCTAAACAATCTTGACCATTTTGGCTTGAAAAAATATCTTGAGATGGAACGAAGTTAATTGACATACATTATTAATACTTTGGACATTATATCAAGGTTTAATGTTGCCAGCAAGTGTTATTGGTGATTTTTACTTATTTTATTAATCTATCTCTGATAGATTGATGTGCAAGCCATTCGATTTTGTCATCAAGTTTAGGAAACTCAAAGTCAATCCCATACTTGTTTTTAATGGCAATATATAAAATGAGGTCGGCAAGATGTGGATTTTTGGGTAGTAGCGAGCCATGAGAGTAAGACGCAAAAACATTCTTATATCTAGCCCCCTCAATCTTTTGCTCTGCATTATTACCTTTACCGATAATAACTTTAGCCAAGGGACTAATTGTATCATCAGTAAAATAGGTTTGCCCTGAGTGATTTTCAAAACCAACAATAGTATTAGAGGGGAGACTGTTATCATAAGCCTTGCGAATTTCAGCAGCAATATCCGGATTTATCTCAGTGAGTAAATTACCCAAGCAACGATCTTCTAAAGAATTACCCGGAGCCCTCGTTTCAACAGGTAAAATGCCTAGCCCTTCAATGCTTTTACCTACTCCATCTATAAAGCTTTTTCCAAATAGTTGAAAAGCACCGCAAATTAATAAAAACACCTTGTTCGCTTCAACTTCTTGCTTTATAAAGTCTGCTTTGTTTAATAGTAAATCGTCGCAAACTTTGAACATGTCGTTGTCTTGCCCACCTCCCATAAAATATATATCAGCAGGCTTAAAACGCTTAGTTTTTAAACCAATTACTTCATAATTAAAAACATATCCTCTAAGCTCTAGCCTATTTTTAAGAGCAATAACATTACCCAAATCTCCGTAGATATTCATCTCTTTAGGATAAAGGTGAGCAACTGTAATTGTTTTAACACTGTTCTTGCTTTTCATTAATCTTCGATCGCCTTACCTAAAATAAGTTTTCTGAATTCAAGCATGGCTGTGTAAGTATGAATTACAAAGTAATGCTTAGGGGCATCGTCTTGTTTTAAATATTTGTTCAATAGTTTTTGTTTTGGCTCAAAATATACCCTTAAAGCTTCTCCTAGTATGTATTCGTGTTCACTTAGCTGAACACTATCTTGATAAACATACTTCAACCTTAATAACAAATCAGCCGCTCTGCTTCCCCCGATTATTATGCTTGCCGGTTTAACGTCTAGTAGCTTTTCAAATTCTGCATCCCAAATCCATGATACATCTTTGCCATCAGCAATTTTATCGTTGAGTAATAAGATTATGTTTGGATTACTCACATTTTTCAATAAATCTAATACTAGATTCAGGCCAGCTGGGTTTTTGGTTAATAATAATCTATAAGTATGCCCATATTTTTTGATAATCTCACCTCTACCAAAAGCGATCTTGGTAAGAAGTAGCCCTTCTTGGATAATTTTTGTAGAGAGGCCTAAATTACTACATAACGAGATTGCAGCTAAAGCATTGTAAACATTGTAAATTCCGGGAGAATTAAAACCATAAGTAATTCCGGCGACCTTAAACTTTGACCCCAAATCTTCATTTATCTTAATTTTCTCGGCAAGAAAATCAACGGACTCTTTTTTGGGTTCAGATTTCCCTTCATATTTAAAATCTAATAAATACTCAGGGCTTATAGCGTATCTGGTAACTAAATTGGGAATACTGCCGATTAAATCTCTAAGCTGCGGATCATCATAGTTAACATAAACCCTAGCCTTCTTAACCTTCAATATTGCTGATTCAATCATCTTTTTAGTCCGTTCCACTTCGCCATAGGCATCAAGTTGATCACGATAAAGATTAGTAACAATAATATGGTTAGGGGACAAATCTGCGAGCACTTTAGGCATGGTGGCTTCTTCAATCTCAAAGACCGCACAATCGTAATCAAGTTTCCCACGAGCATTGCCTTTGTTGATAAATAGGGATAACAAACCTCTACGCATATTTGACCCAGAACTGTTTGCTAAGACTCTTTTACCAGAGCCCCTTAGTATTGAGGTAACCACCTGTTGCGTGGTGGTCTTTCCATTTGTCCCCGTAATTACAATAACTTCAGGAATTTGCTTAGCATAGTCTTTGAGTATCTTGCTATTCATCTTTTCTGCTATCAAACCAGGTAAAGCTGTGCCTTGCCCTTTGCTCAATAATTTTACAGCCGAACTAGCAACTTTTGCTACGAAGATTGTGAGATATTTGTTAAATGTCATAAATGATTATTGCTAGCTAAACAAATCTGTTTGCAACATTCTACCATTAATGTGAAGTTTTTTCTTTACCAAGAAGTTTATTCCAAAAAGGATCAAGATTGAAGTTAACCAAACTAACACCTATAAATATTAATATTCCTCCTAACAATTCAGAGCCTGTTGGTGTCTCAAGAAAGAATAAGAAACTAAGCAAGGTAGCGAAAAAGATTTCTGAAGAAAGCACTATTTGCCCAACGGTAAAATCTATTTTCTTAAAGCCCTTGAGTAATAGTTTACCGCTTAATACTAAGGCCAAACCGAAGGCAATCGCTGCTATTACTACTTTTGTGTTAATTTCTTTTATTATTATTTCTTGCGTTAATAATATTAATAATCCGGCCCAAGCTATTGCAATCAAAAACTGAATTGTGAGCACAAGATCTCTATTCACACTACCAAGACTTTTGCGTAAAGCATTCCCAACTGAGTCAGAAACTCCACACAGCACACCTAATAAAGCACCTATAGAGAAGTCGTTAAAATTGAAATTAAATGTTAGAGATAGCCCAGTTAAAACCACAACAAGAGCAATAACCTTTGTAAAGGTGAGCTTTTCTTTAAAAAAAACTGCGCTTGCGATAAGCGTTGTTGTAAAAGAACCAACATACATCATAAAAAGAAGCACACTAATTTTTGACATATTACTGCCTATGGTAAAAGCGGTAGTACCCCAAAAGTATGCAGTACCCAAAGCAATAATCTTTATTAATTGAGACTTTGAAAGCTTAAAAGAAACCTTATTTAAAACAACTAAAATACCGGCGATTAATAACGCAATACTAGCCCTTACTAAAATTTGAGAATAATAGCCAAAGCCATCATTTAGAAACCTGGCCATAATGCCAAAAGAGCCATAAATCACAGCCGTAGCCAAAATAGCCCAAAAACCTGTATGAAGTTTGCGCATTGAATGTATTTAAATATACTAGTGATTATACAGCAACCGGGAGTGAAATATTAGGTATTTGTTTACCCGCATATTTTCGCATGTTTTTTACTATTTCGAGATCTCTTTGTTGTTTGTCTAATAAATCTGCCTGTAGGTCGTATTGTGTTTCTTTTGGTTCAATTCGTTCTATTAAATCTTGAAGGGCATGAGGCTCTTCACCTTCTAAAATATTTGTATCTTGAGGTAACGGGCATTCCGGACTTGTCATGTAAATGAAAATAATAATAATTAAAAGTACATAGCCGTCCATTATAGGGAAAAGCTTTTGATTTGTCACGAAAAATTAATAATTATTAAACAGGATGTTTATTTATGTCATTAATCTATGAAAATGCTACAATTATTCTGTTTAAAAATCACAATGGATCAACTCACTGAACTGCAATTAATAAAAGAAGCGCAGACTAATATTCAAGCATTTGCAAAATTGTATGATTGGTATTTTGCAAAGATTCTTGCCTATTGTATTAATAGAACCGGGAACAAAGAAATTGCCGAAGATGTCACTAGTCAAACTTTCATAAAAGCAATTGCTACTGTTAAGAACTTCAATTTTGAAAAAGCATCGCGATTAGGCCCCCTACTCTATGCTATTGCCCATAATGCCATTGTTGATTATTACAGGATTAACAACAAGAGCGTAAGCCTTGAAAGCTTACCTAATCTTGAACAAACAACTAATGAACCGGAGAATATTGAACAGGAATTAACCATCTCTGAAATGCAAAAGAAAATTATTGAGGTGTTAAACTGCCTTAACGAGAGATACACACAAATAATCTCATTGAAATACTACTCTGAAATGACAACTATAGAGATAGCCGAAGCAATGGGGGTAAAAACTAGCCAAGTACCAGTAATTTTATTCAGGGCGTTAGAGGCTTTTAGAAAGGCTTTTAAAGAAAAGTATCCTGAAACTGAAATATTTTATAATGTTTAATCGTATTACTTGCAACCATGGTAAACAAAGATAACCACAAAATTTTATCAGCTGATGGTTTCTTTGGGAAAGAATTAATCACTACAGCTCTCAAAGAAGCAGACAGTTCAATTAAAGAGAAGCTGCGTGAAGAAGTTCTTCAAGCTTATTTAAATTATGAACATAATCCACCTATGGATGCGAATACACAGCCGCCAGTTTCTGATTTAGAGCCCGTTAATAAGCCATTCTGGAAGAGAAAGTTCTTCTTTATGCTTTCAGGCTTAACAATGCTAGCAGTAGTAGCGACAACCGCAGTAATACTTTTAACCGGAAAACAAGTAATAATTAACAAGGTAGATAATTCCAATCTTAAAGGCGAATTAGCCTTTGTTGAAGGCACCGTTTTAATTCAAACAGAAACAGGCATCTGGAAAGAAGCTGCAACCAACTCAGTCTTAGAAGAAGGTAATGTTTTGAAAGTTGACGGCATTGGTAGGGCAATTTTGAATCTTGATGATGGGAGCTCTTTAAGATTAAATGCAGATACGACAATTACACTAACTTCACTTGACCCTGAACATACAATAATTACAAATAACAAAGGTGAACTTTACTCACGAGTCATGAAAGCCGACAGGCTTTTTGATGTTATCGCAAACGATGTCACCTATAGATCTCTTGGAACAGCATATAAGACATTATGTGATGAGAATGAGGAAACAGAAGTGACAAAAAATGGAGTCGAAGTTTACGAATCGCAGGTACAAATCTTAGGTATAAACTCATCCGATCAATTAATCGTCTCTCAAGGGGAGAAATATTATGTCGTCAATTTAGATGAACCCGATTTAGCAAACAAGCTAATGGAGGTTGCCATCGAAGATATTCAACTTGACGAATTTGTGATGTGGAATAAGGAACAAGATGAAAAAGTTCAAGCTTTTAAAAGCCAAATGGGTATTCTCTTTGACATTAAAGCCCCAACACTCAATATCTCTAGCCCTATGGATGGCGAACAAACAACCGCAGCAACTATTACTATAAATGGCACAACAGATGCCAATACTACACTTACTGTTAACGGCTTAGCTGTGGTAAATAATGGCGGAAGCTTCAGCTACGAGCTGGCACTTGAATTAGGTAGCAATGGCATCAAGATCATAGCCACCGACCCGGCAGGCAATAAATCTGTAAGAAATTTGACAGTTACAAGAAATAGCCCAGCAGGACAAGAGCCAACAGTAAAACCAACTAACCCACCTACCACAAGTAGCAAAATAACGCTAAGTGGTACTAAAGTAAATAATGGCGTTAGCTTAACTTGGAATGTCACAAATCTTGACACTTCAAAGGGCTTTAAAATTGTTAAAAGTGAAAGTGCTAATCCGGTTTACCCCGGCAATAGCTATATCTATTTAACTAAC
>CALARN010000128.1 GCA_937889205.1 uncultured bacterium | reverse complement strand
CAGCCTCCCGTGACGACCCAGCCACCTGTGACCACCCAGCCACCCGTGACTACCCAGCCACCTGTGACTACAGTTGTACCAATATCTAATGTACCCGGCTTACCGAAAACCGATGCAGTAGATGAAGTAGAAAAGAGAAACGAGTATGAATTTTTAATTCCTTTAATTGGACTCGGCTCACTAGCTGCAGCAATTAAATTAGCATATAAGTTCTGGATATTTGTCTAAATGAGTATCGAAGTTACTAATACTGAAAAAAAACCTTTAAAGAAAATTGATAAGCTAATTTACCTATTAATTTCAGTTAATCTAATACTAATAGCAATAGTTGTTGGTATTCTTAACTACTTTAGTTTTTCTAATCCATCAGTGTTAGCTTTGTCACAGTTTAAGCCTGATTCCGAATTTATACTCGATTATGATATCGAAAAAATCATTCCGCATATTAACCTAGAAACATCAACACCCACACCAACCCCTGAACCTACACCAATACCACCTTCGTTTGGATTACCTGTAAAACTAACAATTGAGAAGATTGCTATTGATGCAAGCATCCATGGGATAGGCCTTACCGAAGCCGGCAGCCTTGATGTACCAGATAGCATTCAAGAAGTCGGTTGGTATCAAGCAGGACCAAGGCCCGGCGAATGGGGAAATGCGATTATTGACGGACACTCCGGTGTTAGTACTGCAGGTGTATTCAGAAATTTACATCAACTATCGATTGGAGACATAATTACAATTACCGATGATCTTGGTAATAACATTAATTTTGCCGTAAGAGAATTGAAAACATACCCTAGAGATGCCCAGGTACCTGAGATTTTTACTGCAAAAAACACGGCACACCTAAATCTAATTACCTGTGATGGCGTATATATTAAAGAACGAGGTGGCACTTTAAGTCGCTTAGTGGTATTTACTGATTTTGTTGAACAGCCTTAAGGCGCATATACTGAGTGACGGTACTTACACACTCTGCAATTGTTGTAAAACGGACAAGATACTACCGAACATTTAACCTCTTCATTATTTAGAAGCATCAAGATTCTTTCCATATGCCGTAGTAAAGAACCTTTCAAATATATTGCATCAGCCTCATGAAGATATGTTTTCAAAAACTCACCTGCAACTAATGCATTATCTGCGTAATATGTTTTCTCAGAGGCAAAGCCATTAGCAATGGCTTCACTAATTGCAATTTTTTGTAATGGACCAATACCAATAAACATATCGAACGCATCAAGGGTAGCAATTAATCTACCTACCTTCTCATGCTCCATCAATCCACTATCCCCTAGTTCGCCCATCTCCCCTAAGATAACGACCTTTCGTTTTTGCCCAGCTAGCTTTAAGAGCTTAAATGTCACTAGCCCATTGACAACAGAAAGCGGATTAGAACGCAAACTATCATTTAAAATATAATAGTCGGCGACTTTTTCAAAACTCATCCTGCCTTTTAAAACTTCGACAGCTTTAACACCTTCTTGAAAAGCATGAATGATTTTATCTAATGTTTGCCCCTGAAGCTTTTGGTGATACTTATACGCCGCATAGGCCGACATGAGATTGTACACAAATTGAGAACCTATTAACTTTGTTTGCAGTTCAATCAATTGTCCCTCTTCGTTATCTATGATTGAAAAATATGTACCATCAACAGTAATTTTGGTGGCAGCTTCGTCGTAGACAATATCACAGTTTTCTTTTACTGATCCATAAAATATTACCTTTGCCTTTGTATGCTTAGCCATTTCACGAACATTTACATCGTCATAATTTAAAATGGCAATATCTTTACTTTCAAGGCACTCAACAAGCTTGCGCTTTTCTTTGATTAGATTTTCTAAAGAGCCTAAATGCTCAGCATCAGTATGTACTGCTGTAATTCCAGTAATAATAACTACATCAGGCTTAGCTATTTCTAAATGAGCATCCATT
>CALARN010000127.1 GCA_937889205.1 uncultured bacterium | reverse complement strand
AAATTACTTTTGGTATAAGGATTCCCTCTAACCGCTTCAAGAATCCCAATAAG
Organism: uncultured bacterium; assembly: GCA_937889205.1. GTDB lineage: Bacteria > Patescibacteriota > Dojkabacteria > B142 > OLB20 > CALARN01. The sequence goes on along the minus strand of CALARN010000127.1, from coordinate 8,958 downwards.
TGTCGACGGCCTAACTTGACGTATTCGTTTAAAAAGTTCGGCACGGTAGAGAATTGCCCTTTCTCTTTGCTCGCCTACACTTATTGCACGTTCCTGCATAATAGAAATTTGATTGAATTAGAGAATATGTATTAAATACAATATTAACATTGACTAGAAGATTCTAAAAGAGCCGCCTTGATAGGCAGCTCTTGAATTCTCAATAAATTTTACAAACTTAATAAGTGGCTACAGCACGAAATGTCAATGTATCTTCGTAAACACCAGGATTATTAGTATATTTAGCTGCTGCAGCAAGATCCATGCGAACTCTTGCAGAATCTGCCGGCTTACCGTTAGTATTAAAAACTAATTTACCAGATGATGTAGGTGCGCAATATGCATCAACAATGTCGCAATTGGAATTTCTAACAATTGTTCCTGAATTAGCCACAGAAGTTCTAACTGAATAACCATATCTACCGCTATTAACAGTAATATTATCTCCGTCATTTGCTACCCCAGGAATCAAATTTGTATTTGGTCCTTGCAATCCGTCATAAAGACTAGATACAGTTACTATAACGCCACCTATTGCATTTGAAGTAAGATCAAAGTAGATTGAGTTGATTTCACCACTCACTCCGTTATGGTTTGAACTCTCACGACTTCTATTCACCGAAGTTGAAGTAAGTTCACCAAAGTCCACTGTGTAGTTAGCCATCTGTCCACCTCCGTTGAATTGTAAACAGGAATCATAGTTGCAATCTAATCTATTAATTAAATCATCAGCCGTATAGCCTGTATCAATGTCAAAACTGATGAAGGTATCGACATAGCCAGTAATCATGACCTGATCACTATCCACTATAGGAACTGTGATTGTCCCATCTTCTGTATTCGTACCATCTGTTGTAATAACTATCTCAATTGGGTAAGAGCCAACGGTAGCAGGATTCTGAAGAACTTCATTGTTAATCTCTAATTTTAAGATATGTTCTGATAGAATATACCCAGAACCTTCTGTTGGAGCCGTCAAAGTAATAGTATTTGCCATCGAATTAATAACTGCCCCCCAAACACCATCACCGGGAGTAGCAGCAAGTGTCAATGGTGCACCTGCATCAAAGAAGGCTAAGTCCGTTATCGCTAGACTTCCAAAGTTCCAAGCAGTGCCAAATGTAACGACGATTGTATCGCCACTTGTATCCATTGTATTGCCTGTACCAAAGTATATTTCATGATTACTTAATTCGCTTACCTCTAAGCGTGTCATAATGTCTTTAAGATCAAAATCTGTAACTAACGCTTGTCCTCCCGTACCCGTTTGACCTGGAATAACCCAATATTCTGCACCTTTAACATTCTCTTTTCTAACCAAATCAGAAGTTCCTGGAACTGAGTCACCCACCTCATATTCTACCCCATCGGTACAGCCTTGAGTTACATCTCCAAGAGAGTCGGCACCCGGACAAACATAGACACTATTACTAATATTTCCGGAAGGAATAGGAATATAAAGATCGAATGAACTGGATGCTCCTGCTTGATCAGTCAAGCCGTGAATGAAGGCTTTACCAAAGTTAGGATTAGAATCAGCAGTCAAGGTATTCCATTCAATTAATTTACCATTCGTAGCAGAACCTTCTTCAAAGGCAACGGCAACATCTGCTAATGGAGCAATGTCTGCTTTTTCTTCTATCATAACAGTCTTTTCCCCTTTTTGTCTTTTCTTTGTAACATCAATATTAGGACTATTTTTTAATTTTGCATCAATCTCCTCTGGCACTTTCAATAAATATCCACTGGTTTGGCCAACATAGGCACCCATAGGGAACAGATTACCGCCATAATTTACGCTACCCTCTTTCCAGATACATTGATCTATGTCATAAACATCTGGATCTTCACTAACTAGTGGAGGATAATTCAACCAGCAGTTTCTAGGCCCATCACCATTAAACTGACAGGTTGGATAATCATCACTCATGTTCGCATTGCACCATGAGAAACACTCATTCCATGCATCAAGAGAGAGTCCTCCATCAGACATGGCATAAGGGATTGCTCTTGCAACTCCACCGTGATTGTCGCAAACAGTATTGCCAAGAGGAATATCTTCTATTGGTTCAACTGGAATAATTGTTGGTTTATTTCTAAAAGTGAACAAAGACTTCTCAAGAAAATTATCATGAATATTTGAGAGCATCAACACTCTAAAATAGTAAGTAGTATTAGGAGTAGTCGTAAACTTAAGCATGCTAGTTTCACCTGACCAGCCACAGCCCCAATCAAGGTTTCGGGGGTTATCCCAATCATCATTCTCTGCGACTAGTGTCAAATCATTTACTGCTGATCCAGTGTAAACACTAATAACTGAATCCATATAGGTAAAACCATAACCCTTTTCACAGGTATCTAGCCACATCTCTTCTGCAGTGTTTCCACTTGTCCAGGTATACCAAATAGATCTAGCCGAATTGAGATATTTATCGTAATCAGGCTCTGAAGGCTCCATCGTAGCAGCCCAAACTACCTTCTCATATGCCTGATAATCATCAGAACTAGAAAGTAGATTAGGTTCTATGGTCTCTGCATCAGCAAAACCGTCATTTGCAGGCGGAGTAACAGAAGATGAATAAGGATTTATTCTCAGATAGTTATCATAATAAAGGTGCGAATTTTCAATCTCACTAACCTCATTAATACCTATTTGTATATAATAAGTTTCACCCTCTTCGGCATAGAAATTTATTCTACTACCATAGCTATTTTCGTAACAACCATTCTTGTTTCCACCTACAAATGTTAAATCATTTAAGGCAGTGCCTGTATAAATTTGCATGGTCAAGCCACCTGTATTTGTAGAGTAAGGTCCATAAGAATTACAAGTATTAAACTCGACATCTCCGTCTTGAGTTGCTGTATATTTTGCCCATAATGACCCTTCAATATTATATTTATCTAATACTGATGAATCCTCGTCTTGCTCAAGAGTCGCATTTACTAATAATTCTGCATATAAATAATTTCCACTACCTCCAACATAGTTAACCGCCTCATCAAAGTTATCAGAAAAACCCGGAGTTGGTGTTGGGGTTGCAGTTGGCGTTGCAGTATCAGTGGGCCCCCCTCCTTCGTTTAAACATTCTACACCTTCCTCCCAATAACAATCACAGCCATCATTATCACCGCACATTCCAGGGCTATCAACTGGATAAGTGTCACACCAAAAAGCTTCAGAACAATCTGGGTCATCACTGAAATACATCCCTCCCTCAAGTTCGTAAACCGTACCACTATCACAGCTATACATCTCACTACAATATGGAATATCAGTTGGAGTGGGCGAAACCCCTGTAGTTTCATCAAAGGCATAAATATTAGTGCCAACGCCATATTCTGATACCATTACAAATATATAGCTCTCATAGTATGAAATATCTTGATAGTATGTCCCCCAATCTTCACTATGTTCTTCAATAAGCCCATCTGAATAAGATATTACATCAACACCTGTAAAAAGGGAAGAAACATACGCAATGTCTCTTGAGTCTGTAGTCAACTCGGTCGCATATGTTCTGCTAGGCCCGTAAGGGAAAGATGAAGGATGGCTACAATTTGTAACTGCACATGTTTTTATGACAATCTCATCGTTAACATCCAGAGCCAATAGATACAATTGATCGTCAGAGGAAACATGGACATCTAATGCAGGCTCATCCATACCATCAATAATTGTCGAGAGAGTGCCAAAATCTGACGACAGCTTTAAGATTGAATTGACACTACTTGTAGAATTCGAAAAATATACATTACCATTTGAGTCAACATCCATTCCCATAGGTGAAGAACGTGTTTGTGCAAGATTTGTATTGTAGCTATCAACATACTCTAAACTGCTATTGAGTTTAATTATTTCATTATAAAAACTAGGGTTTCTGGTATTTCTTAAAAGGTAAACAGAACCATCAGTGCCCACTGCAATATCTTCAACATTGGAATAATAATCATCATAATCAGCTGTTGAATAAGCTAAAATACCAGTAGAGCTATATTTCTCAATAGTCGAATCAGTAGAATTTGCCAATACAACATCCCCATAATTATCAAGGTCAAACGTTGTATATTCATCGGTAGTACCAATTAGTGAAATATCATTAGCCGGAACTGAATTTAAAGCACCTACATATTTACCAGCATCTTTAAATACCAAAGCCCCAATCACTAACATTGACAGTGAAGCCACTAATAAGTATCTGGATCGTTTGGTAAAAAGAGATTTAAGAGATGTAGCAAAGTTATTTTGCTTATACATTGAGAAAAGTAGTAAAAAATACAATGACTCTTAAAAGAGAAGTAGATGAAGTTTTTGATGAACTTTTAAATAACGGCATCCTGTAAAAATATTAAGAATGCAAAATTCTCAATTAAGTGTAATAAAATTTTAAAAAGAAAACAAATTTTTATCTATTTACTATGAAGATTTATTTCTGAGTTAACAACTCTTCTGCCATGCTTACCATCTGGGCTTCATCTTCAATAAAGCAATAATTATATGCGTATTCGTTTTTTTCAGTAATCGTATTTGCGTCTTCTAATCGTTTTCTTAAAACTGTCAGTTTTGAATTTTTACCTAGTAGCACAAAAGATATTTTCGATTGATTACTAACAAAAGTGAGGGATTTTAACAGTCGATTAGATGAAACAGAGATTAATGATTCAATAATTTTATTTGGACTCAGGTCTGTAAAGTCAGTTATAGAAATATAATCTCCTTCAAAACTTTCTGTAAAAGACTCAATTTTTGACATATATTTTACAAACTCTACCAAAGAAGTATCCCCTGAAATTTTTACTCTAAGTAAAGGGTACTCAATAGGTCTATTATTAATAACAAGATTAATTTTATCCCATCTTATTGTAAATCTATCATTTACTTCTTCCATATCGCAATAATAATTGTTTAATGTTAATACTACAACAATACTATTTATTCCTTTATTTAACTACACTTGAGCAGATACTTATATTAATATCCCTTCTTAATACTTAATTAGAAAGTATGGTGACTTCTAAAGTCTTCATAATAGCATCACAGGCAGCAGGATCTGACCCGCTACATTCTGCTTTAACAATACTTATATTATTTAATAAGATAAATCCACTACCACATGGTTGCTTGATTACACTTGATTCGGGTATATGATTTTCACAATCCAATTGGCTGCTATCATCAATGTATCTCCAAACTGGCTCTTCATCAGTCCCGATAAAGACTCTTTTTAAATTAGGGATTTTACTTCCCGTAAGCTTAATAGCCTTTTCATAACTAATATATTCTTCCCATGCAAGTTCAGCATTAACAGTCAATTGCTGACCATTTGCAAAATTAATTTTAAGACTTTGCACATCACCTTGATTGTCAACACTAACAACCGTACCTTTATTTACCTGGTCACTACTTTGCTTCTTTTCTGAATACTGCCCCGTAAGAAGCATTCTATTAGTTAACGAAATTTTGTAATTACTAATTTGCGCAGTAAATTCGTTTATGTCATTATTATTTGTAGCCTCAGTCAACGATTTTGTTATAACCCATCCATCTGATAATTCGGCCTGAGAAATTGTTGGCTGCGACTCTGCATCTTTTTGGACTTCTGTTGCAGTAATTGTGACTAACTGATTACTGGATTTATCTCTCAATAGAGCCTTATCACTTAACAATAAAATTATCGCAATTACTAAGCCGATATTTAAAAGAATTGAAAGGAACATAAACACTTTAGCTAGGCTATTCGACTTCGCTGAATCTTTAATTTCTGACGCAGAAGAATTATTTGCCAAAATTGAATTATCCATAAAATTTAAAAATAATAATTGGTTACAATTCTAGTACGTGCTCGTGTACATGTAAATTCTAAATTAATTTTGTAACCTCTCCCGAAAAAGCAATGTAGTAGATTGAGACTATTTTATCAGGATAATCTTTTTTTAGTATTTCATACGCCTGTTTGGCATAGATTTTGTGCTCTGTTTGATCTTTGGCAGTTTCAAGACCACTGAGAATTGTTTGATCTTGAGCATACCCTCCACAATCTTGATGATCAATGATTATAATTTCATCAGGATCATGAAGTTTAACTGATAAATTGATTTGTCTAATAATTGATTCTTTATGAAAAGGCTCTAAGGGCTTTACAAGATCTCTTGACGCACCAGCAATAATTATTTCATCGCATGATCCCAACCAGCCTTGATTTTTTATATATTTTTGAATTTTATCTTGAAACCTAAAATCCATACATGTGATAATGCAAAATTTTGCTTTGTGCATAATGTTAAATTATTGTAAATATTAATGGGTTTATTATAACTTTGAAGATTATAATATTTTCGATAGTATATGTGAAATTAATAACTTACAATATAAATCTTAAAATTTAATCTCATCTCTTAGCCGCACCAAAGCAGATACTAATTCAAATATGTTATCTTTTGTATGATTTGCAGATAATTGTATTCTAATCTCATCATTACCCTTTGCAACAACAGGATAATTTATACTGGTAACTAGAATATTTTTTAGCAATAAAGCTTTAACTAAAGCCTGACATTTCTCTGCAGAGCCTATTAGTAAAGGTTGTATTGGGTGGCTAGAATCTGCAGCCATCTGCAAACTGTGTTCTTTCACTAAAGACTTAAAGTATGAAATATTGGTATTTAATTTTGTAATTAATTCTTTACCTTGTTTTTTCGAAAGCAAGTCTATTGCAGCCGTTGCTGCAGCTGCAGTGCCTGGAGAAATTGAATTAGAATATATGTATGTTGCTGCCGATTCACGTAAGTAGTCAATAATTTCTTGATTTGCAACAACATACCCACCATCAGCCCCTAAGGCTTTACCCAAAGTGCCAATTAATACATCTGCTTGCACATCGGTTACTTCTTCTGAACCTGTACCATTTACACCCAACGCTCCTATACCATGCGCATCATCAACAACAAGCAATACGCCTTGAGGGTAGAGTTTATCATAATGGGTAATAACTTTTTTTATTTCTTTTAATTTTTGAATTTCGCCAAGCATACTAAAGACACCATCAGTAATAGCAATTACTCGTTTATACTTACCAATATTTTCTTTTAGTATTCTCTCTAGGTCTTTTGGGTTCATATGCTCAAATATTGCTTTTGATTCTGAAGCAAGATTGGCTATTCTGATACCATCAATAATACTTCTATGATTTAATGCATCTGATATAACAAGCACATCATTATCTACAACAGAGTCTTTGCTTTGCCCCACGATTAAAGAAAATAATGTAGCGACATTGGTCGCAAATGCAGATGAAAAAATAATGGCATCATCTCTGCGATGAAATTGAGCAAGGCTTTTCTCTAGTTCTTTGTGAACAGCTAATGTTCCCGAAATAAACCTAACCGCACCTGGCCCAGTGCCAAACTTTTCACTTGCTTGATGCTCTGCAGCAATTAACTTTGGATGAAAACGTAAACCTAAGTAATCGTTTGAATTGAATACTAATACCCTCTTTTTATTAATAATTGCTCTTGGTGGTGTGTCTTTAGTAAAACCGGTTATCACAGTCTCGTTACGCTTAGAAGTTTTGATCGCATCAATACGGGCAACTTCTTTTTTAAGTAGTTGAAAAAAAGCTTGCTTGCTCATTTTTTTAATTTAACAGATAATTTCTTAATCATGATTTGGCACATTTTTTCAAGATTCACTTTGTGTTTCCATCCCCAGTCTTTTCTGGCAACTGCATCATCAATCGATTTTGGCCAAGAATCGGCAATCTTTTGTCTATGATCAGGCTTATATGTCACCTCAAGTTTAATACTCTTATTTATTTCTCTTGCCAGTTCTTCTACAGTAAAGCTAATAGCTGCAAAATTATAACTTGTATGAACACTTATTTTCTTCCAGTCGGCATCCATAAGTTGTAAGGTGCCAGCAATTGCATCGTCCATATACATCATTGGTAGAGTTGTGTCTTTACTTACAAAACACTGATACCTGCCTGTTTTTATGGCATCATAGAAAATCGCCACAGCATAATCTGTTGTACCCCCACCAGGTTCAGCTAGATAACTAATTAATCCGGGATATCTGATTGATCTAATATCTAAGCCATACTTGTTTGTATAATACTGACACAAAAGCTCACCTGCTAGCTTAGTAACTCCATACATAGTGGTAGGTTCAAGTACAGTTCTTTGAGGCGTTTTCTCTCTAGGCGTTGTTGGACCAAACACAGCAATTGAGCTGGGCCAAAATACTCGCATCTTGTGCTCTAGAGCTAAATCTAAAATGTTCTTCAAGCCATTAATATTAACATCCCAGGCTAATTGGGGGTTGGCTTCACCATTGGCAGATAGTAACGATGCTAAATGATAAACCGTATCTATCTTATACTTCTTAATAATCTTCTCTACACCCTTTTTATCTGTCACCTCTCCAAACTCTACTATGCCTTGAAATTCTCTACTAACATTGCGATGAGCCATTGCTATGACATTGTCATAGCCAAAATTTTTCTGTAGGGCTGGGACAAGTTCAGAGCCTATCTGTCCGAAGGCTCCTGTAACTAGAATTTTCTTCATTATTGAATTATTAATAATAAATATATATACGAGAAGATACCGGTTTGATTACTATTAATTTTAATTGAACTACTTAAATCTTAGATAAAGCCATATCTAGAAGTTATGCTTTTAATATATCTTAAAATAATACATAGTATAGGATATGCTAGACCTATAATTCCCGATTAATAAGTTAAATAGCTTCTATCATTTGGCATATATAGCGACTCATTTGAAAACTACCTATTTACCCGACTATCAGTTAAGCACATCAATCTATTTATATATATTGGTGGCATATGTTATAATATTAATAGTATATTTATAAAAATAAAAAATGCTTGAAAACTTTGCGCCCACAGCAGAAAATCC
>CALARN010000126.1 GCA_937889205.1 uncultured bacterium | reverse complement strand
GAGAAACCTCTAGTAATCTCAGGATTTTCAATGATAACTTCTTGATTACAATAAATGTTGGTTAAGTTCCAACCTGTTTGTTGTACTTCAGATAGCTGATAATCAGCAATTGCTAAATTATCGAAGACTACCATACCGTTAGTATCTGTGAAATCGGATAATTCTGAAACTGATAAGGTATTGAAAGTATCAAATTCTGGTAAGTTTGGTTCGTCATTTTCAAATTCACTTGTTAATTTGATTTCCCAATCTGGAAGCACCGCTTCGTCTTCATCTTTGAAGCCGTCACCATTAACATCGTTGAATTTAGTGACTATAACTTTACCTAGTTCTTGATTACCAATTTCACAGTCATACTTTGCACCAGGGAAGATATCAATTTCTTGCATATCCAATACCTCAGGCATTGGCCTAATGGTTGTGGCATTGCTTTCAAAAAGAGGTAATGCATTGCTGGTACATGAGATACCTGTTAATTGCCAGCCTTCTTGTAGGACCTCACTTAGTTGATGGGTTCCCATCGTTAGGTTATCGAAATTCACCATACCACTTTCATCTGTAATCTTTTGTAGTAAAGCATTATCAGTATTGACTAGGTTAATTCCCCAATCTGGTAATGGTTCTTCTGATTCAGAATCAAAGATTCCGTTGCCATTCTTATCAGAGTATTTTAGAACATTAATTTCGCCCAGTTTAGTATTGGTCACGAAACAAGTTACTGTTTCGTTTGGTTCTAAGTTAAAACCTGTAGGATCAATTTCGTTGCGATTGCTACTAATACAATAGATATCTTTAAGTTTCCAACCAATCTTTTCGTCTTCTGTGATTGAGTAGGTGTAACGGGTGCTTACTTTCTTTGTATTTGGAGTATCCCCATCTGCAAGATCTCTATCGTATAATTCGACCCCGTCTTTGAGTACGTTGATACTAAATGACTCAGTTTCACCTGTAGGCTCTGTTATTTTGTCTAGCACAATTCTTCCAAAAGAGTAGTTACCAAAATCATATTGTCGATTTGCACCAGAATACATGATGATAAAACTGTAATCGCCATCACTTGGATTTACTGCATCACAACCTGGTCTATCCTCTTCAACTAGCTTGTAGATGCCTGGACCTAAGTTAGAGAAATTATAATAACCATTACTATCAGTATAAACTGCTTCATAATGGCAACATCCTTTGTAAAGTTTAATTTGCCAGCCTTCAACATATACTTCATCACCATCTTTAACACCGTTCTTGTTAGCGTCATCATACTTGTAGCCGTTAATGGCACCTAGCTTAAAGTTAGCAAAAGCTAAATTGTCTTCGTCTCCATAAGATAGGTAGGTGTTTTGACAGGTATCTGAGATGTTAGTCCAACCTAAGATGGATTCCTCTTTAACGCTGTACCAGCCATTTAGTAAACCATCAAATTCATATTTACCATTAGAGCCGGTATTTTGCGCTGCTCCAATCTCACTGCCTGTTTGACAATTCTTACCTTGGTATAACTGCATTCCCCAATCTTTTATTGGTTTATCAAGCATACCGTACACACCATCCCCTAAATAGTCTTCGAATTTGAAAACTTCAATAGAAGAGTATTTTTCGTTGGTAAATCTACAGACGACATTTTCACCGGCTGCTAAATCGAACTTAATCGAGTAGTTATTGCTAATGAAGTCACTACGAATATTTGATGAACATGTTAAGTCGATCAGCTCCCACTTCGAATTTTCGCCCTCAGTAATCGTATAACTACCTGGGAATAAGTCTGAGAATGTTTTCCAACTTCTTTGTCCATCAATTTCATTACCATCATCTTCAAGCGTGAAATTATAATTTTTAGAACCACTGATTGTAAAACTAAAATCAGTAGAGCTTAAAGGTTTTGCATCTTTTTCAACAGTAATAGTACCAAGCTTAGTGTTTGTATAAGTACAAGTAATTGTATCGCCTGGTCTAACCGTAAAGTTGAGGCTAGTTAATAGCGTTTGTTCTTGATTCCTACATTCGACCATAGTTAAACTCCAGCCTGCTCTATCACTTTCTCTTAGGGAATAATTACCTTGTTGAATGTCAATACTCTTTGGATTTGCGCCATCAGTAAGTGTGAATGTAGATATTGTATTACCGTCTCGTTTCAAAGTGAAATCGAAAGATTGACTGCTACCAGCTGGTTTTGTGATTTTATCTACAATTATTGTTGCTTTAGAGACATTGCCAAAACTTCTACATATATCTGTGCCACTAGTTACTGTGACGGAATATTCACCATTGCTTGGGGATGTTGGTATCCAACCAGGCTGTTGCACTTCAA
>CALARN010000125.1 GCA_937889205.1 uncultured bacterium | reverse complement strand
CGAGATATATCAGTGTGACTGGAGTTCAGACGTGTGCTCTTCCGATCTTCAAAGCGAGTCTGAAAGTAATTACTTGATTGGTGGAAGTTATTCAAACATGGTTTGGGATGGTTCGAATTCAGTAATAGCCCTTACTGCTTCTGGTATCACGGCAGGTTATGGCTCGTATGTATCTCCTGTAATTGATGCTGAAACAGATGTTGATTGGACAAATATTTCTTGGATTCCTAACGCTCCATATTACAAGCCTTTACCAAATAATTCAGGTGTAGAGAGTGTTTATCAAGAGGGTAATGCTGATATGAGCGGGAATGTTCTATTACTACATCTTAACGAGTTATCGGGGCAGATAACCGATAGCTCAGGTGGAGCAAGTATTGGTGCTACGGCAAATTTGAGTTATGGCATACCGGGAAAATTTGCTACTGCCATAGGTTTTAACTGAACTAACAGTATGATAACTATTCCTAATAAAACTGCTTTTCAAATGACAAATGCGCTCACACTTGAAGCGTGGGTATTTACCAGTGCTAATAAAACAGCAAAAATCTTTCAAAAGGGTGATTGGGATGGGTTTAGCCTTTATCAAGATGCTTGGAATGGTTGGAGTTTTGGAGTAAATTTTCAAGCAGGAGGGGGTGCAGGTATCAAGTGGAGTAGCGGTACGCCCATTTTAAATAGATGGTATCACTTGGTGGGGACCTATGATGGAACAAATGTTAATTTCTATATAGATGGGCAATTAGTAGGCTCTGCTGCTGGAAACGGTCAACTGCGAGTGACAGGTAGACCAATAGCTTTGGGTTCTGATGCAGGTAGTCAAAAGTTTTTCAATGGGGGTATTGATGAAGTCGCCTTATATTCCAGAGCGTTATCTGCACAAGAGGTTTTAAATCATTTCATAGGGGCGCGCGACGACTCAAAGTGCAAGTAAGAAGCTGTGCTGACGAAATGTGTAGCTTCGAGTCTTTTGTAGGGCCAAGCGGCACGGCCAGTTATTACACAGAGCTTAGTAATGCAGCTAATTCTTTGCCAAGTTTTAATATATCTGGAATTCAATCCAACAGATACTTTCAGTTTAGAGTTTTATTCGAAACCGATACTGCTTCGGGTGGTCCAAAGTTGGCAGATTTCGCAGTTATTAATAGTGGAGGGGAGCTTGTTGCACCCGGATAGACTGCTAGTGCATGTATTGATCTTGCTACTGAGCTAGTCCCCAGATATTTAGCGAAAATGCCCTTAGACACAGGTGGTAGTATTGATAATACTTTTTATGCAGTTGCTGTTAGAGGCAATAATCGCATTAGTGTTGTTTCTTGTAATGCAGAACTTGAAGAGGTAATTATTGTTGAGAAGTAAACTAGAGGCTTAATTAGGTGGTAAATAATTTACTTTTTTAAGTCCCCAATGATCGATGTCCGATGAATAGTAATGGAATAATTCATGAGTAAAAAGATGCGGTAAGATTGTACCTGCTTTTAAACCGAGATATCCTGTTAACCCAACAATACCCAAATTCAAAGCTGCAGAAACAGGGTGTTGTAAATTTTGAGGCAAATCCTGCATATATTTAATAGCTAATCCTAAATTTGCCGCATAAAGTAAATTTGCTACTTGAGGAATAAAAATTACGCCAGGAAAAGAGTTATGAATAAAACCACCTGATAAAGAGCTTTTAATTCGTACGGATTTATCTAATAGCTTAAATAGGTTAGCTTCTAGAGGTGCATATTGCTTACTTTTTCCAAGTTGGCAAGCAAAAGACTCTAGGTTTTCAAGGCCAAATTCATGAAGGCAATTGTCGGTGAGTGCGGTATTACCACTTAGTGCAGATATTATTAAATTTCTACGAAAAACCTCGAAATTCTGTTTGCCCCCCAGTTGCTTTTCGCAATATTTAAGACCTGAAATATATGCTGGCCTTATCGGGTTGTCAATTTTTAGGTATGTTCCCATGGGCTTAAACCAATCACGTCTTGCTCCAATATTCCCGAGTGTCTCTTGTGCCAAGGTATCTATGGCAATTTCATTTAGCAGATTAATCCCAGTTTGTTTAGCTGTGTTTTCTTTAGGATTAGATAAGTCGTCTTCGACCTCGTAAAAAAGAGTAGGACCTTGTAGAAATCTTTCGTCAATAATTGTTCCAAATGATACTATTGGCGGTGGGAAAGAGTTGATTCTTGTCTTAATATCATCTGGTAGATAAGATGGTAGGTTTGATCCTACAATTCTAGTTAAGCTGGCAATAAGTTTTGGAGAAACATCTCTGCCTTGAGAGAAAGGTAATCTAGTTAATTCTTTTCTATAAAGACTACGCCAACTCTCTTGAGAAGCTAGAATAATGTCTGGGTAATGAGGGGGCATCATACCGGATTGCTTTTGCTCTGCTACCATTTCTGGTAGTATTGCTGTATCCACAAGCAGATAATTTGTTGATTAGATCGGAAGAGCACACGTCTGAACTCCAGTCACACTGATAT
>CALARN010000124.1 GCA_937889205.1 uncultured bacterium | reverse complement strand
GACCACCGAGATCTACACTCTTTCCCTACACGACGCTCTTCCGATCTCTTTTTGCTTCAATTTTGATGTTCTCGAAATTCTATTATGATGAAGGTAAATTCTTCATTTCTTATAATTCATATAGCGATTTTTTAAGCCATCTTCCCTTAATTCGCTCATTTAGTTTGGGTGAAAATATGCCTCCAGAATTTCCTTACTTTCCCGGAGAGCCGATTAAGTATCACTTCTTTTTTTACTTTCTTGTGGGGTTACTTGAGAAGATTGGTTTAAGAATTGACTTAGCTTTAAATCTGTTAAGTATATTAGGGCTTGCAGGGCTATTAATAATTGTATTTTTGTTAGCTAGAAAATTATCGAAATCATATTTTGTCGCTTTTACCTCAGGGTTGTTAATAATCTTAAACAGCTCTCTTTCTTGGATTTATTATTTCTTTATTGGTGAACATAAAGTTAATGGCATTAAAGGTTTGTTACAAACAACAGAGCTTGCGGCCTTTGGACCTTACAACGACTCAATAATAAGTGCGTTTTGGAACCTAAATATATATGTATCGCAGAGACATCTTGCATTAGCAATGGCACTTACTTTTCTAGCCATTTGGTTTATTGTCTATAAGAATGGGTATAAATTCTTTATAGCTGCTGTAATAATAATCGGCTTTATGTCTTGGATGCATAAAGCAATGCTATTATTACTATTTTTAAGTTTAGGTATTTTCTTTGTTGCTCAACCTTTACTTCGTAAAAAGCTTCTTCTAGCTGTGATAATTGGTATTATTGCTGCAAGTCCGGGGCTAATCTACCTTTCTCAAAGTAATATCAGCGATGCATCATTTTTAAACTTCTCCCCAGGATTTCTTTACCAGTCAACCTCTTGGTGGGAGATGAGTAATATCGATTCAGGATTCATGAAATGGTTAGTGTATTGGGTAATGAATGTGGGGACTATCCCATTACTTGCGATTTCTGGGTATGCTGTTATTGCATTAGATTTTAAAAATAAGAATGGTTTAACAAAGTTTGAGAGACTATGGGAAAAGCTAGTTAATGAAAAAACAGTGTGGTTTTATATTGCAACTACATCTTTTGTATTAGCAAATACATTTAGTTTTGGAAAAGATATAGCTAATAATCATAAATTAATCAATTTTGCATTAATTATCTGGGGAATATATGCATTCATTTTTTTAAAACAAATACTATTAAATTTTAAAAGCAAGTTAAAATACTTGCTGGTTAGTGTCTTACTACTTATTACATTTGCCGGAGGTGTTTGTGATTTATTTCCAGTATTTAATGATGCTAACTTTCCTGTTACCGATTATTTCGGAACTGAAAAGGGATTGTGGGTTGCCGAAAATTCTGAACCAGGTGATATATTTTTGAATATTTGTGAAGATAACACATTTGTTTTGCTAGCAGGTAGAAAAGTTTTTTGGGGTGGAAGGTATTTTAATTGGTCATTAGGCTACAGCCAAGATATTCGAGATGGACAAATTATGACTATTGTTGGTTCTGAATATGATCAGGATGAGCTTTGTAAGATTATTAATGACAATAATATCAAGTATGTATATTTTAATATTCAAGAACAGAAATTATTCGATTTGGATATTCAAACGGATAAGTTCATTGAAAAATATGGTGAGGGTCTTATGCTAAATGAAGACGTGCGTATGTATTATTCAAAAGAAATTTGTAATTAATCAAACGGTCGTCATAATAATTTATATTTTTACTTAATTCGTAAACTGTTTAAAACAACAGAAATTGAACTGAATGCCATGGCGATACTTGCGATTACCGGGGAAAGAAGCAATCCGGTTGCTGGAAAGAATACGCCTGCAGCAATAGGTATAGCCACGATGTTATAGGCAAAAGCCCAAATTAAATTTTGCTTAATTACTTTGAGTGTTATTTTTGAAATACTAAACGTTGTCAGTATTTTATCAAGTGAACCTTTTATTAAAATAATATCAGCGGTCTCAATGGCAATGTCAGTACCGTTCCCCATAGCTATAGCAATATCAGCCTGAGCTAAAGCTGGAGCATCGTTAATACCATCACCTACCATCGCAATAACTGTAGATTTTGAGCGTGAACTGATTTGCTTAATATGTCTTGCTTTATCTTGCGGTAAAACATTAGCTATCACTTCGTCAATACCTAGTTGTTTGGCAATATTCAATGCTGTAAGTTCATTATCACCAGTAAGCATAATCAATTTAAGATTTAATTGTTTCAAGTTGGTAATTACAGCTGCTGCGTTATCTTTGATAGTATCGCTAATTGCAAAAATTGCTACAACTTTCTTTTCAATGCTCATATAAACAATTGTGTTAGAGGATTGTGATAACTGATTAACCTCTTTATTCTTTTTTCTATCAAACTTAATTCCTAACTTAGCTAGCAATTTCTCGTTGCCGATAGCAATTTTTTCTTTATTGATCTTCCCGATTACCCCCATTCCTTCAATATTTTCAAAGTCTTTGACCTTAATACTTTTAGAAATAGTAGAATTTTCTGTGTATTTAACTATAGCTTTTGAAAGTGGATGCTCAGACAAATTCTCAAGTGCGGCTGCCATGGTTAGTATCTTTTTTCGATCTTCATTAAAATATAATGAATCAACAACTGCAGGTTGGCCTCTTGTAAGTGTGCCAGTTTTATCAAACACAAGTGTATTTACAACATTCATTCTTTCAAGTGCAGCTGCATCTTTTACTAAGATTCCATTATTAGCG
>CALARN010000123.1 GCA_937889205.1 uncultured bacterium | reverse complement strand
TTGCAACTGTGCAGGTACAATAGCAGAATCTTGTGTCTTTGCACCTGCACTTGCAGTTGATTCTTGCACACTTGCTATACCCGACATTATCAATATCAAAAAAATATAATACAAATATACAACATGATGCAGATAAAACAAAGCATCCCGCCTATTGCGGGATGCTTAATAATTATTCTGAATTGCTTATTCTTTAGCTGCCTCTGTTTCTTCAGTAGCTTCTGCTTCAGCGCCAGCTTCGCCTGCATCTGCAGTCTTAGGTGTTTCTTCTTCAATTGATTTTTGTGGCAAGGCAATAGTAGCTACTATCGCATCTTTTGATACACCAGACAATGTAATAGTATCACTTAATTTTAAATCTCTAACAAAAATTGAATCTCCGACATTGTCCAAGCTAGAAATGTCTACCACCACTTCGCTTGGTAAATCTGCTGGTAAGCAAGAAATACTCAAACTGCTTAATGATGTAACTAGTAAACCTAGATTATTCTTAACTGCCAAAGACACACCTTCAAACCTTAGAGGGATTTCAGTATTAATAGCTTTTTTCATATCTACTGCGTAGATACTAGCATGAATCAATGACTTTTTTAGTCTATCTACCTGAATCTCTTTAAGTAAAGCCTTGAATGGTTTTTCTCCTTCAATTTCTAAATCAAAAAGACTTGAGTAGCCAACTTCTTTGTAAAGTTTTCTAAAATCTTTGTCTGATACTACAATTGTTTTAGTTGCAGTATTTGGGCCATATACAGATGCCGGTACAAGTTTTTGGGCGCGTAATGTTTTTACCTGTTTACCAACAATTTCTCTTGTTTGTGCTTTAAGTAACATTGTGAAAATAAATAAAATATATTATTGATTAAATTTTTGGAATAATGCGTAAGCGGCGCTCTTCGCCTTCACCATAGCTTTCTGTAGCCACTTCTGCATCATTTCTCAAAACCATATGTACAATTCTTCTCTCAAAAGGCTTCATCGGAGAAAGCTCAATAGGCTGCCCCGTCATTCTAACTTCTTCAGCTGCTCTTTGAGCATATTTTTTTAAATATTCTTCTCTTCTGCTGCGATAATCATTTATTTCAATAAGCGTACGAATATCTTGTTGCTGCAATTCTTTACTAATAATTAAGCCTAAAATATTTTGAATACCATCAAAGACTTTGCCATGAAAACCAATTAATTCAGATAAATGTTCGCCATCAAATTTGATATATAGGTATCTAGTAGTAGAATTTGCTTCATTCTCATCAGTGGTAAATGTTACCGATATATCAGCATCTAAGCCCAATTGAGCAATAAACTCGGTCGCTAATTCTTTTGCTTTGTCTAAGATTTCTTGATCTTTCATTAATTATTACTACTAATTAACTATTTTTTAAATTTGACTTGTACACTTTGCCAAAAAGCATTAACTTTTGCAATCACTTTTTTTCGTTGCGTTATCATCTGCTGTATTATAACAAATGAATTCTGTCCAGTCCAGAAAAGCGTTACGCCCATTGGAATGAAACTCGCTCCCCCCAAATAACCTAATGACATCATGATGGTCATAATTGGGAAAATTAAATTCATTTGTTTCATAGATTGAGCCATAGTTGCAGCAAAATCTGGTTCTTCATCATCTGTCTTTTTCTTATCTTTTGTATCTGCAATAGGAGCAGCAGCTTCAGTATTTGCAGAGTAAAGCTTAGTAACAAAGAATTGTGTTAAACCACTAAATAAAGACAGGAGAATATAAGGTAAAGTAATTGCTAAATTGAATAAGCCAAAATCACTTGCAACTCTTGACATATTGATTCCGGCAAAATTTAAGTTAAGCTTATCACCTTGTTGATATTCTGCTTTTGCAGTAATATCCTCCTCATTCAAACTAACTTTAAGGGTTCCATAATCTAACATCTGACCTGATGGTGCCCTTAAATAGAAAGTAGTATCAGGAGTATTATCAGTTAAGACATATGCATGTGTTGAATCGGTAGTAAAGAATAAAAACTGTGTCAACGGAATGTTGACTAATGATTTGTCAAAATCTGGGTTGTAAACGCCAAAATCTTGCGCTCTTTCTTTGGTTTCTTTTTCCAACATAAGATTTCTAGCATCTGTTCTTTGCCCTTCTGTTAAGGCTAACTCGCTTTCTTTAATTAACTCTATTTGCTGTTCTTTGTCTGTGGTAATTACAAAATCGTAGGTTTTATTTAATTGATTACCATTATCAGTAGCTATTTCAAATACTAAAGAATTTTCACCTGCGCTAAACCCTTCGGGTAAATCTAATTTTATATAGTCTTCCTTTTTAGGCCCAACAAATGTGTATCCTACTTTATTAAAAGCATGATAGCCTTGATTTACTAAGTCTAAAATAACAGATCTAACTTGAATAAAAAGAATAATGAAGATGATAATTGAAAGACAGCCACCTAATTGCCCTGGTATAGCAGCGGCTTGCAACTTAGCCATTTCTTCTGCCAGCTTCTGCTCATTATGTTTATATTTTTTGCGCAACTCTTTCATTTTCGCCTGTAGCACTGTGCTTTGCTCGGCGTTCTTGATTTGCTTTTTGGTCAAAGGAATAGTAATAATTTTCGAAATTAATGCAATTGCAATAATCGCCCAGCCAATATTGCCAAAAACATCCATGAAGAAAACCATGAGGTTAAAGGTGGGCTGATAAAACAGAATTTGAAAGATATCCATGTAATAATATTTTTAAACTAGATGATTATAAATGATAGTGGGCATATTGTCATTATTTTAAACCTGGAAACGGCTTAAGTTAGATTCTTATCATAAGCTATGGCTTTCTTGGTTAGCGATAAAGCTTCATCTAATTTGCCGGCTTCAATAAGCTTATGTATTTGCCCATCTACAGCCTGTTTCACCTTCTTTTCATAATCCGACATTATGGGAACAACCGCCGCTGATAACTCTGTAAACTCGTCATCTAGTTTAGGAATTACAGCCATAAGCTTTGGGTAGCTAATATCATCAGGAAGCATATCTAATACATACTTTGCTATTTGTTTCGCCCGCTCATCATTCATTGTACCCTTCTCTAGCTTCTCGGTAATGATATCTACTATTGCTTTTTGTACATATTCACGTAATTGTGCAGGGTTATCCATAGAAGTTAATATAAATCATCTACAGTGTAACAAGCTTTGAATAGTGGTTACAAGCGAATTATTATAATAGCTCTTTAATCTTCTTTATCGCTTGCTCTACGCTCATCCCCGTGGGTATTGTACAGCCACAAGCCCCTTTATGCCCACCTGATGCTTCAAGGTTAATTGTCCGGGCAATATCAAGAAAATTTATCTCTGGTTTATCACTGTCAGAAAAAATATTGCTATAGAAATTGATTTTTGTACAAGCACAATCATATTTAATAATTACCAGACCCCTTGTTTGCGGATAAAGCATAGTTACAAAAAACGAATGACTTGTCTCGCCTTGATAATTTCTCAAATCTAGTACAGCGAGATCAGTATCAATCTGAATTTGTTTTTTTACAAAGTGTAAATAGCTCTCTCTATTATTGCTCTCTTGCAATAGTTTTGCTTGAGTTAAATCGTGGTTAATCAGCGATTCCCAGTCATGCTTAGCCAAGTACTCAGCAAAGAACTTGTGATAAGCATTATCTTTTCTATCTATTGCAAAACCAATTTGCATATAGATGTCAGGATTAATTACATCTGTAGCCAAAACCTTACCTGAATCAAAAGCTGCTAGCCTTGTTAGTAAATTCTGATATTTTACCGAAGATAATTTATGTTCATATATTTTGTACAATATTTGAGCAGCGCAATCTGCTGCAGCCCAATGCCCCACAATTTTTTGCTGCGGATTATTACCAACATGATGATCGAAATACAAGCCAACACCTTGAATATAAGGTAAATCTGCAACCACAGTGTCTTCGCCTACCCACTCATTAAACTTCCCGCATTGCACAGTATGCGGATCTGTAAAAAATAGCTCTATGTCTGGAAATACTTCTTTAAGAATAGCCGCACAAACACAGCCATCAAAATCGCTGTCACATAATGCCCTAGTAATTTTGGTCTCTGCTTGTGAAATATCCATTAT